>CAMWJQ010000336.1 GCA_947174615.1 uncultured Lachnospiraceae bacterium | reverse complement strand
TATATTGCTTACCGCCAGAATCTCCATATCCATGTCTATCTGGTAAAAGGTACCGTCCGGCATCGTCAACTTCAGCCAGTCAGGTTCACTTTCAAATACAGGTTCTATTTTCACAACCCTTCCCTCCGGGCAAAGCGGGCTGTGTTCCAGAAACCACACCGCCAGTTCTTCCTTCTCCGCATACGCTGCATTTTCCGGCAGCGCAAGCTGCTGCACATCTGAGTACCACACCCTTCTGGCACTTACAATATCAACCGACGGAATGATGCCATAGCCGTCTTTTTCTCCCATGCTGTAGCTGTAAAACACCCTGCTGTGCGCCATATCCTCTTCACTCCGGGCAAAAAACAGCATACCGATCTCATTATAGCCATAAAAGCATTTTTCCACTTGATATCCGGTCAGATCGTAAAGTTCCCTGAGCGCCCTCCTTGCCAGACTCTCCGCCTTTTCCTGCGCTTCATGCCTGCCGGTCAGATCCGTCAGCCAGTCAGCAGCGTTCGTATAACTCAAATCCGGTTCTCTGTAGCCTTCTCTGTGTTCCTGCGGATAAAGCCGAATCCCCGTCTCTTCTTCTTCCGGGTCCGCCCGGACTTCCCGCACATTCTCTGTCCCGGATTCCTTTGCCCGGGTTGCAGTGTCCAGGCTGTTTTTCACCGCCCGCAGCTCAGTCTCTCCCACTGCTGTCCTTTCTGTTTCATTACCGGCAGTGCCAGTTGACTCCATATCTATCTCTTCTTCCGCCCCCACTCTCTGTGTTGGAAAACAAAATCCCCACAAAAACAAAAGAACCAGCAGGCAGACGGGCAGCAGCCATAATCTTGTTCTTTGATTCTCTGATACGATACATTCCAGCCGTCTCTTCATATTTTTTCCTCTCCCGGAAACCGATGTCGTTCCCTGAACAAGTGTTCCGAATTTCTGCACCCCCTGCACAATTTCCAGCAGGGCATAGCCGTACTCCTTTTTCTCCGATAGAGCGGCGCCCCTCAGCGCCCTTGCATCACAGGCAAATTCCGCATCCTCCCGGGCACAGACCGCCCCCAGCCACACAAGCGGATTCCACCAGTAAACGATACACAGAAAAATCCGGCATGCCGTCCAGATATGATCTTTCTGCCGATAATGTGTCTCTTCATGCAGGAGCGCCTGACCGCACAATCTCGTGTTCTTTGCTGTCTCTTTCGAAAGCAGAATGCAGGGATGAAAAAGCCCGAACAGACAGGGGGACACCGCTTCGTTCCGAATATATACCGGCACCAGCCTTTCCTCCGGCAGCCGCTGCATCTGTTTTATGCGCTGTTTCAATCGCCGGTTTATCAAAATAACATACCCTGCGCACAGAATGCTTCCCGACAACCAGATACAGGGCAGATTCAGTATCCTTTTCCCCCTCGGTTCCCCCTGAATGTATTCTCTATTGTCAGTCCGGAAAACCGCTTCTGTTATCTCGCTGTTTCCCACTGTCTCTGTGCTCTGTATCGTATCCACTATATTCACTTTTTCTGCTGCAGCTTCTTCATCACTTTCATCAAACACCCGATCTGTTGCTGCTGCGTTCGGCAAGACAGGAAGCGGAACCAACGTAAACGGAAACAGCAGGCGGACTGCCGGCACCAGCCACAGCGCATACAATATCCCCGGCGATATCCTGCTGCGCAATAATCTCCGGACGACAAGCATCATTCCGATCAAGCTCCCTGAACCGACAAGAAAACAGACAAATCTCATCCTTCATCCCTCTTTTCCCCCGCCTGATCCAAAATGCTCTTTAGTTCCGCAATATCTTCCGGCGACAATGCCCGCTCCTTTACCGCATTGCTGACCATACAGAGCAGATTTCCCTGATACACCCGATCCAAAATAGATGCCGTTTCTTCCTTCACAGTCTCCTCCCTGTTCCATATGGCATAATATTGTTTTACTTTCCCGCTCTCATCAATGCCTGCAGCTCCCTTTTCCAACATCCGTTTCAGAAAAGAGGTCACCGCATGCTTTGTCCACCTCTTTTTTTCCTGCAGCGCATCGCAGATCTCCCGCAGACTCACCGGACCACGCTCCCAGAGCACCTGCATGATATACCATTCATTTTCCGACAAACCTTTTCTGTAGTTCACAATTCGTTTCCCTCCATTTGTTAATCATTTGATTCCCGAAAATTTTACCATACCATGAAAAAATGTTCAAGGGATGTTTCAATATTCCAAAAAGATATTCCAAAAAGATATTCCAAAAAGAGATTCATTCCCAAAAGACAAAAACAGGACATTCCCTTATCTGAAAATGTCCCGTTTTCCCTATCACTTCTGTTCCTTTTTTGCCCGCTGCTGCTTCCTGCGCGCACGTTGTTTCTTCATCACGATCAAGAGCAGGATCACAACCGCTCCCCCTGCCGCTGCGCATCCAATGAGAAGCACATTGTTCGTCTGATCCTCGGCAACACAAAAATACTCCTGCGTTCCTGTCATGTCAACTTGCAGATATTGACCTCTGCTCTTGCTCTCAAGCTCTGTCCAGACATCCTCCACACATCCGTAGACGACAGCGTCCTCATAGGGATTGAGAATGCGCAGCGCAAAGGAGTCTGTCTCCTTGATGCCGCCGTTTTCGAGTGTCACTTCATACACCACATGCTGTTTGCCAGCAGCTTCCTCTGGCGGCATCCTGTCACTGATGCCGACGTTCAGCACCGTATCCTCTGTAAAGATATCCTCCACGAGGGCATATGGTTTCTTCCAGCTTCCCTCCTCTGTGTCATCCGCATCGCCGCTGCTCTGCACAACCGTCACGTTATCCTTGTACTCCGCCTCCACTACGAATGTGCCGCCCATTTTCTGATCTGAAACGTCGGGCCATGCCCCATAAAAGCCTTCCTTAACAGGAATCTGCGGGAAATTTAACTTATCGAGCGTCTCTCCATACTTTACTTCCTCTGATCCCAGGTAAGTATCCTCAATTTTATAAATCACCTTAAGATGCCAAAACTGCGTGGGAAGCTGTTCTACAGTCAGCAGATCACGATAGCTGACAGGCTCTGCCACGCCGATATAACTGATATTGTCAATGCCATGTATGTTTTCACCTACATAGAAATTCCCGACAACCTTCGCGCCCTCTTCCTCGGCATTTGTATCCATCTCCTCATAGGAGGCAACCTGCCCGGCAATGGTGCCTGCACGCCCATTCTCGGACTGTACATCTGCCATGGAATAGCAGTTTTTCAGTGTTTCTGCATATCCTGCGATGCCGCCCACATTCTTGTTTCCGTTGACTGAACAGAGTGCATAGCACTTTTTGATGATGGTGAGGGACTCGCCGCAGATGCCGCCCACATAGTCGCCCTCTGTGCTCTCCACGCTTCCGTAGCCTTCAGAATCCACGATGATGCCATGATTCATATAGCCGCAGATGCCGCCTGCCCCATTCTTTTTGGCAGTGATATAGCCCTCATTGACACTGTCCGTCACCAGACATTTCGTGATGAAACGTCTGCCAATCTCATACTCGACAGAACCTGCCGCACTGTCCTCCGGGTCCTCATCGTCGATGGACATCGATCCTGCGATGCCGCCCACATTGATATCGCCTTTCACGACGCCCTTGTTGACACAGGCGTCCGCACGCCCCGTCGTGATGGAGTCTATATTCTCATCATCGACATCCTCATACAGCTCCTCAATGCTCAGACTCTCAATATCTACCATGCGGTCCGCAAGCAAATTAAACACAACATTCAACTGGTCATTGACTGCGCGCAGATCATTGTTGATGAGATCCGAATAACCAGAGGCATTGTCACTCAGCGCCTTAATACTGTCTGACAACCCTTTTAGCTGGTCATGAAAGTCTTCCTTGGCGATGTCAAAATCATCTCCCAGCTTTGAAAAACGAATATCCGGCTGGGCATTCATATAGTTGACAATCCCCTTAACACTGTTGTTTGCCGCCTTCAGCGAATCCAGCATACCATGAATATGGTCTGTTGCCTTGTCAATATCCTCCCTTGCCGCCTTTGCTGCGTCTGTGGCATACGGCGACAGAATATTGTACACTGTCGATAGACTGCTCAGGATCGAGGATGCTGACGAGGACATTTCCCCGAGACTCTCCACCAAACGAATAATTTCCGCCACAATGGTATCCTGCTCCGCCGAAGTGAGTTCCTCCCAGCCTTTATAGGAGCCGTCTGATTTCTGTACAATATTCTTAATCGTATTGATGGACTTCTGCACTGCATCTGACGACTTTGACAGCTCATCAATCGAATCTTTTATGTTTGTCTTAGAGGTATCCACTGCCTGCTTTTTGTTCTGTTTATTAAATTTTATATCCACGGTGCACGGCGCTTTCAACATCTTTGTGATATCAAATTCATAGATGTATGCGCCGCTCTGCCTTTTGGAGACAGACAGCTTTTTGCCGCCTGCATCCGTGACCGAAATACTTTTGACCGTATATGCGGTGTCCGGTCTTACATTGACCGTCACTTTTCCCTCCGCACTGCCTGAATACGCCGCATTACCGCTCATATTGGATTTTAGTATGATATCTACCGGCTCAAACTGTGCTGTGACCTCGGCATCCTTCGATAGCATGGTAAACGAATACCGCCTGCCGTCACTTTCCAGTGTGGGTTTGGCGCCGTTTACAAGAATACTGTCAAGCACATAGCCATTGTTTGGCGTCGGCGTGGCATAAACCTTCTCCCCCTCTT
>CAMWJQ010000335.1 GCA_947174615.1 uncultured Lachnospiraceae bacterium | reverse complement strand
CCCTCGCAAACCGCTGGCGCCTCGGCCGCCTCTCCCTCAGAATCGTTTTCCGCCGGGGCGGGGGCCGCTGCCCGGTATGCTTTTGTATCCGGGTAAGCCGCTGATGGATCTGCAGAAGTATTTTCTTCCGCAGACACAGAACCAGTTGATCCATCTGCCGACGAATTTCCCGGATCACCCGCACTGCCGCAAGCGCAAAGCTGCAGTGCCATCAACATCGACAGCGCCATATTCCCAAAACGCATTCCATTTTTTCTGTGCATATCAATCCCTCCCTTTATTCTCCAAAACCGATATCCATACTGTTTATCTGTCAAACAGCTCACTCCACTTAAAAGCAACGCGACTCCTGCTATAACCATAACAGGAGTCGTATTGATACGATCTATTTATCTTTTTTATCTTCACCAAAACCGTATTCTTTCATATAGCTCTCGCCGAGTGACCTGCCACGGTCTCTCTGCCAGTCAATGCCACTCCGTAAGCAGAATCCAAATCCGGCTCCAACCAGTACAATACAAAGAACTAATTTAAAAATCATAACATATCCTTAGCCCTTTACAGCACCGCCAGTTACACCTTCTACATAGTACTTCTGCAAGCACATGAACAGAATTGTAATAGGTACTGCTACCAAAAGACCTCCTGCACAGAATCTTGTGAAATAGCCCTGATAGTCGTTTGTCATAACCCAGCGGTACATAGCAACCGCCACGTTGTAGCTGTCTGAATAACCAAAAGCAATGTAGGAAGCAAAGATATAATCACACCACGGTGCCATAAATGCAACCAACGCCGTGTAAATGATAATCGGTTTTGACAGAGGTATCAACATAATCGTAAATACCTGAAATCGGTTTGCACCATCAATACGAGCTGCCTCATCCAATGATTTTGGAATCGTATCGAAATATCCCTTACATACATAATAACCCATACCAGAGCTGGCAAATCCAATCAGGATCAAACCGGGTATCGCACCCTGCTGTGTCAGACCAAACTGCTTTAACAGGAAGTACAGACAGATCATCGTAAGGAATCCAGGGAACATTCCCAGAATCAGCCAGAACCGCATCAATAACTCTCTGCCCTTAAAACGCATTCTTGAAAGTGCATAACTCACCATCAACACAAAGATTGTCTGCAAAATTGTAACGAATACAGCAATGATCAATGTATTGCCATACCATTTAAAGAACTGACACTCCTTACTAAAAAGGAATTTGTATGAATCCAGTGAGAACGTCTTGGGCAGCAAATAATTTACCTGCCCACCCGGCTCTGTAATATAAGAACGGAAGCTCTGCAAAATCAAACATACAAACGGGAACAACCAAACAATGCTGATTAAAATCAATATAATATATGTAATCGTGTTACTTATCTTCGCTCGCTTTGACATTATTGGAATCCCTCCTCATCCTTAACTGATGGTAAGATATTGTATACCACCAATGAAATCACCGCAGTTACCAAGAATACCATAATACCGAGAACAGCAGCCATCTTGTAGTCTGTATTCGTCAATGTCAGTTTGTATAGCCATGTCACCAACAAATCTGTGTGCCCAGCACCGCCAGTCAGCTTCATAGACTGTGGACCACCACCGCTCAGAAGGTAAATGATGTTAAAGTTATTCAAGTTGCCTGTAAACTGTGTCAGCAGGAATGGTCCTGTCACAAACAGCATATAAGGAAGTGTAATCTTTCGGAACATCTGGAAAGCATTTGCACCATCAATACGAGCACTTTCATACAAATCCGCAGGAATATTCATCAGCAAACCTGTACAGATCAACATAATATACGGAATACCAACCCAGCAGTTCAAAATGATGATCAATACTTTTGCAATTGTCGGATCTGTCCAGAACGGAATTGCCTTGTCAATCCATCCCCACTTCATCAGATATCCATTTACCAGACCATCCGCCGCAAACATCTTTCCAATATATAAAAGTGACACAAACTGCGGTACAGCGATTGTCATAACCAGAATTGTTCTCCAAAGTTTTTTGAACTTAATCCCTTTCTTGTTAATCAGCATCGCCACGACCATGCCTAGGAAATAGTTCAGAAACGTTGCAAAGAATGCCCATACAATCGTCCACCCCAATACCGTGAGGAATGTACTGCCAAATCCTGTGGAGCCCATCGAGAATAGGTTTTTAAAGTTATCAAAACCAACCCATGTAAAAAGCTGTGCCGGCGCCTGATGCTGTGCGTCATAGTTCGTAAATGCCACACAGACCATGAAAATAATCGGAAGCACAATGAACAAGAATACACCCATAAACGGCAAAGCCAGTAATGTTTTATCAAAATGCTCATCCAACAGGGAAAGCAAATCCTGCTTTACAGTCGGAAGCTTTTTTCCCTCTGCAAGAAGTTTCTCCGCATTTTTATTCTGACGCACATTGATCCGCCATACAAAAATAAACGCAAATACAATAATAATACTCAAAATGCTGTACAACAGAATAAAGAAGCTGTTATCACCATACGATACGGTTCCATCAGGATTAAAACCTCTCCCCTGTGTACCAAGTGTTGTAATGTCCTTTAAATATCCAGTGCCAAAAGACACCATATAATAAATAAATGCAATTTCAGTTAATAATAATGCAATTCCCCGTACAAACTGCTTGCGAAGCAAAGGACCGAAGCCCATAATCAGAAATGATACTTTTGTCATCCAATTTCCCTGTGTAAAGGTCGTACCAATGTCTGCCAAATCCGCGCCTAATGCTTTAAAAAAGCCAGCTATTTTATTGCCAGAAGGCTGATTTTCTTTACTCATTTGCTGTCCCCCTTCAGACCATATACTTTTGATAAATTTGATTACGCAATTTCTGCACTGCGGCAGAACGCTTTATCCTAACCGCCTGCGCTGACACACTGATATACAGATAAATCTACCTCCCGCTCTTTGTTCTGCCTATTTGCGCAGCAGAGCGTTTATCTGGATATAAGAGTGTCAGCACAGCAATGAGAATATAACCAGGGGAGAAGAGGTTCTTCCCCCCTATTTATAAATTATTGTTTATATTGCTTACAAAACTGCTTACTGTGCATAGGACTGACATGTTGACTGGAACTCCTGAAGAACTGCCATCAACTCATCGTCAGAAGCGTTGTCATACTCACCGGCAATGATCGAATCGCCGAGTGATGTTGCAAGTGACCAGTAATCATTTGGATACTGTCCCTGAGGAATCGTCTCTGCAAGCTGCTCTGCAAGTGCAGAAAGCGCCTCGTCAGCCTGAACATCGCTGCTCTGCTGAGCTGCTATATTAGAAGGTCCCCATGAAACTTCCTTATAACGAGCAAGCTGCGTTTCCTCACTTGAGAGGAACTGAGCCATTGCCATACAAACCTGCATCTTGTTGGCATCTGTCTGAGGCTTCACGCCTAAAAGCTTAAATCCGCCGAATCCGCCAAGCTGATAATCTGTTCCATCCACTGTGAACTTCGGAAGCTTTGCACATGCATAATTGTCGCCAAGTACGCTCTTAATCGCTTCAGCATCCCATGTACCATCAATAATTGCTGCAAAATTTGTCGCATTGCTTGCAGCAGAACCATTTACGAACGCAGGAGACTTCTTCAAGTTAATAATCGCCTTCAAAGCTGCAAGTCCCTTATCGGAAGCATAGTCTGTGTTGCATGCTGTAAAGTTTCCCATATCATCTGCATCATATGTCAATGTACATCCTGCACCAAAGAAGAATGCCGGCTGATACCATCCTGAGTTGATCTCCATATAGAAGCCCTTACCTGCTGCCTCGCAATCCGCTATGATTTGATCTAAGGAAGTCGGATCTGTAACTACGCTCTTATCATAATACATAAAATATCCATTATCAGATGTAATAGGGAAAGCATATGTAGTGCCGCCTACGACTGCCGCTGCCGCCGCACCTGCATCATTCTGCTCTGCAACCCAAGTTGCATAGTCGCCTATAACCGGCATAATCGCACCTGATGAAACCAGACGAGCCAACTGGTCCTGCGCAAATCCGTAAATATCAGCGCCGCCCTCAACGTCTGTGATCATGTTTGTTGCCGCATCGCCTTCACCTACAGGCTCAACAGTCACGGTATAACCAGCATACTGAGGATTTGCCTCCTGGAAAGCCTTAATCTGATTCTGTGTGAATGTCTGAACATTCTCAGCAACCCAGATTGTAATCTCGCCTGTGCCATAGTCAACATTGGATGTGTCTGCTGCTGCGTCATTGTCTGCTGCCGGTGCATCGTTGTTTGATGTATCTGCTGCCGGCGCATCATTGTTTGTTGTGTTTGAATTTGTGTCCTGTGCCGGTGTGTCATTCTTACCACCACATGCTGTCAGTACAGATGCAATCATAGCTGTTGACATTACTAATGCTAATACACGCTTTTTCATATTTTCTACCTCTCCTTGCTAAATATGTAGTTTGTAATTTTCTATTATTAAAATCCTTTGTGCAGGATTATAATAAACATTCGGTAAAAACGATAACTTAATATGATGTTGCTGAATCCTATTTACTTTTCTATTATATTTTCTAACATATTGCACAGAATTGCCATATCTAATATAATCCTTTTTCGAGCAATTTCAAACATTGGAAACGATACCAATCTTTATCATAAATAAAACAGCTTTACCACTGTGAATTATTTAGTAAATATTCGATTAACTATTGATTTAAAATGCTATAACATTACTTTGATTTAATGATAACAATTGTGC
>CAMWJQ010000334.1 GCA_947174615.1 uncultured Lachnospiraceae bacterium | reverse complement strand
CAACACACCGATCGACTCATGCTGCTCCAGCGTCAAGATGATAATGCGGGTCTTTTTGGTAACTTCATCCTCCGGCAGTCCCATTTTTAACCGCAGACTGATCGTCGGGATGACAACACCGCGGACATTGATAACGCCCTTGATATAATTCGGCACCTTTGGCACCCTGGTGATTTTTGACATTCTGATAATATTTGATATATACTTGATATCTATACCATACTGCTCACCGCCAAGCTGCGTCACGATAAACTGCGTGGTATCATGCTCCACGGGACGGTTGAGACTCACATTCCGCTTTTGTTCGTCCATTATTCTTACTTCATCCATGTTTTATGCCCTGCCTTTCATTATCAATCGGATTAAATCAACGCATTGGTATCAAGAATCAGTGCCACTTCACCATTGCCCAGAATCGTAGCGCCGCTGATCATCTTCGGCACTTTGATATACTTGCCCATAGACTTGATAACAACCTCCTGCTGTCCGATGAGCTCGTCTACTACCAAACCTGCCTGTTTCTCACCCTTCTTGACGATAATCACTGTGAGATTCTTGTTCTTGTCCTCGTCACCTTCCTTCGGCGGCATGTCAAGAACCTTATCCATCCTGATAATGGGAATAACCGTTCCGCGAATATGAATAACTTCTTTTGCCTGCACAAGCTTGATATCTTCTGGCAGAACATCCTCAATCGTCTGAATCGAGCCCAGTGCAATCGCATACTTCTCATCACCGATTACGACCATAAGCGCCTGAATAATGGCGAGTGTCAACGGTAATCTGATAATCCATGAAGAGCCTTCTCCATAGCGATTCTTTACCTCGACTTCACCGCTTAAGGACTCAATCTTCGACTTCACGACATCGAGTCCGACCCCTCGTCCGGACACATCAGATACTTTCTTTGCCGTAGAAAAGCTTGGCAGGAACAAAAGATCGATAATCTCCTTCTCCGTCATGGTCTCCGCCTGCTCAGGCGTCACCGTTCCGCGCTCAATTGCCTTATTCCTGACAGCTTCCACGTTGATTCCGCCGCCGTCATCCCGAACCTCAATCACAACGTTATTGCCATCCTGATAAGCATCCAGGAATATAGAACCAACCTCTGGCTTGCCGTTTGCGACACGCACATCATTCGGCTCAAGTCCATGATCCGCAGAGTTTCTGAGCATATGCATCAGCGGATCGCCGATCTCATCAACAACAGTACGATCCAGCTCGGTATCCTCACCCGTCATGTACAATTCCATTTTCTTATTGAGCTTCTTAGACAAATCCCTGATCATACGCGGGAACTTCGCCACAACGCTCTCAATCGGAACCATTCGAACCTTCATCACTGATTCATGAAGATTTGTCGTCACACTCTCAAGATATTCAATCTGTTCATTGACCGAACCAGTATCGCCTTTGCCGTCATCTGCGGCAGTCGCTGAGATGAGTGAATTTTTGGCGATGATGAGCTCACTCACTAGATTCATCAGATTATCCAGCTTTTCGATATCAACTCGGACAGTTCTGTTAACCACTGGCTTTGCTGCGGGTTTTGAGGACGACTGTGAAGCAGCAGCAGGCTTTGCCGCAGGCGCTGCCGCCGCCGGGGCAGGCGCTGCCTTGGTTTCCGGCGCCGCTTTTGTCTCCTCTGCCGTCTTGTTCTCCACAGGCTTCTCCGGCTCTGCGGGCTTGGCAGGCGACGCGATCACATACTCTGCACAGAATGCCTCCTCAATCTCAGATACGCTCTTAATTGCCTCTCTGACCTCCTCCGCAGTACTCCCCGAGATAAAAATAAGGCTGAACGTAAGCTCAAATTTTTCATCCTCAATATCCTGCGCTGTCGGTGATGAGACAATGATCTCTCCCAGCTTCTCTAATGCCTTGAACACCAGAAATGCTCTGGCAGCCTTTAACACACACGCCTCTTCGACATAGACCGTCACACCGTAAACTTTGATCCCCTCGCCGTTTGCCTTCTCGATCAGCATTTTCTCAGTATCTGTGATCTTGATATCCTGCCATCTTTCCCTTTTGCCATTTCCAGCATCTGCCGGCTGTTCCTCTGCGGGCGCCGCATCTGTACTTGCCGGTTGTGTACTATCTCCAGCTTTTACCTCGCCGTTATTTTTCAGGATACTGTTCAACGCATCAATCAAATCCTGATTATCATTCGTCCCCTCCTCTGTTGTCTGCTGAATATTGTTAACATACTCCTCCAGCGCATCCAGACTTTTGAACAGAATATCAATCATGCCAGGCTGTACCTTGAATGTTCCATTTCGCACCTCAGAAAATACATTCTCCATATCATGAGTAAGCGTCTGCATCCGCTTATACCCCATTGTACCTGCCATACCCTTTAAGGAATGGGCAGCCCTGAAAATCTCATTGATTGTATCCATATTTTCAGGATTCTGCTCCAAATCCATAATCTGATCACTCAGATTCTGTAAGTGTTCCTTTGACTCATCAAGGAAAATATCAAGATATTGACTTGTATCCATTCTACCTGACCCCCACATTCATTATAATTTCCTGGGCCACGTTATCAAGCGGGACGACCTGGTTTACCAGTCCTGTCGCAGCGATCGCTTTGGGCATACCGTACACCGTTGATGAAGCCTCATCCTGTGCGATAACGTGTATTTTTTTTGAAGTTTCCAAATTCACGATTCCCTTAGTGCCGTCTGCTCCCATCCCGGTCAACACGACGCAGACAATCTGCGCGTAGCTGCTCGCCTTCAAGGATTCATACATATAGTTCGCGCATGGCTTCACGCCTTCTCTTGGAGGTTCATCTGTATATTTGATCGTCGCCCTTCCAGCTTTGGTAACAACATTCATATGCTTGCCACCCATAGAAATATACACCACGCCATTCTCGAGCACATCCCCTTCTGCCGCTTCCTTGACTTTGATTTTACTGATCGAGTCAAGACGCTCCGCAAGGGACTGTGTAAACCCTTTCGGCATATGCTGGACAATCAGAACAGGCGCTGCGAGCTCCGCCGGCAGTCTTGGCACAACACTTTGCAGCGCCTTGGGTCCCCCTGTTGAACATGCAAGCGCTACCACCTTCTGTCCACTCACTACCGGACTGCTTTTCCTGACAATGCTCACAAGATTTTGTGTATGTTCCTCCTGCTTTTCTCTTGTCAATACAGGAGATACAGAAATATTAGTCTGGCGGCTTGACACGACCGCATAAAGTGTGTCTAAAAACTGATCTTTGAATCCACTGCTCTTTAAATAGACAATGTTGACTGGCTTCTCGATAAAATCAATCGCCCCCAAGTCCAGCGCCTCCATTGTGACAGCCGCACCATCTCTTGTATCGGTGCTCGCCATCATCACACGCGCCCTGATCTTATCCCGCTGTAACGCGCGTAAGAACTGGATTCCGTTCATCTTAGGCATGTTGACATCCAAAACGATGCCATCATATTGATTCTTTTTAAGAAGTTCATATGCTGCCTGACCATCAAAAGCCTGCTCCACTACCTGGAACCGTTCATCTGAATTAATTATATCACACATAACTCTTCTCATAAGTGCAGAATCATCAACTACCAGAATTTTTTTCTTTATTTTTGAGATGTTTGAGTTCAATGTCATACTATTCAACGATCCTTCCCATTCTTTCTATTTTTTCTTTCCTCATCAAAAATATATCTAATAATCTCCTCGCGTGTCATAGTGTCTATATATTCAAATTTCACACGGTTTTCATACTCTTCTTCCCGGTTCTCAATCTCGCCGGAATATATCACTTTGGCAGCCAGCAGAAATGGTTTGTGTCTGCCCATGACCGACAGCTCAAACTGCATCAGCAGCATACTATCCTCATTAAATTTCTGTCTTGATACAAATCGGGTTCCGCCGCCGCTGATATCTACGATCATGCCCTTTATCATGTCCTTCTCGGATATAATATATGTAACGCCTCTGGCAAATGCATCCTCCTCCTGTTTGGTCATCTCCCGCACCATCATATCCACAATGCAGTTAAACCGATAATATTCTCTCCGCTGGTATTTATGCAGACTGCTGATCATCTCCACCACCAGTATGTACATCCCATTGTTTTTCTGCCTGTCAACAATTCTGACATCCGCGCGGTATACCCCTTTATGGGAGTAGAAACACACATCGTACTCGCCGCCAATCGGAAGGAGTATCAGCTTTGTCTGCTCCATCGGCATTACAAGCTCAAGCTTGCCGTCCTCCATAATATTATATACCGAAGTCTTGTATGTCTTTATACCTTCTGTACCATCAGGAAGTATTACGTGAACTGTTGATCTTAATTCAAGTTTATCTCCCGGCGATATAAATTGCTCTATCATTGACTCCTCCTGAACACACGATTCATCCCATTTTTTTATTTCCTGCCACAATGTGAGAAAAGAACGCCGCCATACCTCTCTTTACCAATGACTTATTATATTCCTTATCCATCAGAATATATGCGATCCTTTCATATGCGATGGAAGATTTTGCATTCGGACTCTGAATACTCACCGGCTTCTGCTGCATTACAGCCTCCTCGAGATGACGGTCGCGCGGCACAGAGCCCAAAAATGAAACTGGAAGCTTCAGATAGCGGTTCGCCACGGTTTCTAATTTGTTGTACATCGCATCGCCTTCTGTCAAGTCAGACACCTTGTTGGCAATCACCATGATCTTTGAATCTTCTCTCGAAAAACGCGGATGCCGGTTCAATGCCTTCAGAAGCGAATATGAATCGGTAATAGAAG
>CAMWJQ010000333.1 GCA_947174615.1 uncultured Lachnospiraceae bacterium | reverse complement strand
ATCATATATAGGTCTATCATGTATTCGATAATAAATCTTTTCTTCATAATAAGAAGTGTACAGTCTGTCCCTATCTAATAAATCTTCGTTTTCTTTCTTCGCCCATTTCAAAATGGGATCGGCATATGCATCTCCGACTGAAAAATAATCTTTTTCTTCTTGACTGTTTATACCAGTATATTCAGTTGGTTGTAAATAAACAGATCGATGTGCCACATTGGTGGTAATATTATCCGGTATCCATTCTGTTTGTTGAATAAATTCCTTTATTTCTGACAATACTTTCCCATAATCTCCAGTTTTTTCAATAACCATGCTCAAATGAATTAAATCAGTTTTGCCAGCCGAATTATACGCATCAAATGCACATTTTAGTCCTACGATAACATCATTAAATGTTCCCTCACCATTAGGATACTTTCTATTCTTATCATGTATAAACTCTGGACCATCGATACTCGCTAAAATCACAAACTTATTTTTTAATCCTGCAAAATATTTTGCTATCTCTGCTGTCATAAGCGACATATTTGATGTCATAGTAAATGTAAGTTCCTTATCTTTAATTACTTCCTGCGCATAATTAATACATTCTTTTATAAAAGGAACTCTAAGTAATGGCTCGCCTCCATAAAATCCAATATTAACTATTTTTTGGTTTTTTGACCGATTCTTTAAATCATCAATAGCTTTTTGAGCTACATCAAAACTCATATCCTTATTACCAAATTCCCTAAATGACTCATATCCTTCAGAATAGATACAATAGTTGCACCTAAAATTACACCGTTCCGTTATTTCAAGTGTAATCTGTTTCAAATCACCATATATCGTTTCCTTCAAAGAATGTGTCTGTGGACCAACCATAGTCCAAACTGGCGGTGCTTGTAAAATATTCTCATTTTGTACAGCTTCTTTAATCTCCTGCAAAGAAGCGTATAACTCTTCATTCGCAATGCCTAATTGAAAAATTGAGTCAAACGTATCCGTTTCCAGCAAACATTCTAGAATCTTATATACAGATAATGTTACGCTCAATACTTTACCTGTGCCAGTATCATAAAAATAAAAGTTATTTGTTGTTGCAAATGTTTTACCTAGTCTTGAATACTTGTAGTTCTTCTTTAAATCCTCAAAAAAAGCTTTAAAATTATTTAATATTACAGTGTTTGTCATATTTATACCTACCTTCTCTTTTTCATACGCATTTAAACGTTTTATATGCTTCCCATCTCCAAATTTCATATAACTGCCTTATTTAACTCACCTTATAATTCAGATAACACCGAATCGTTACGACTAAAAACAGTGGAATCTCAACAATTGCAAAAGCTGCCATTGCATAAGGCACCCAGACTGACAGTCCGCCTATATTAAGAAATTGAAAATCTATCAGTTGAAACAGATAACTGGTCTGCAGACAAACACCGCCTGATGGCAGAATACAATTCATCCATAATCCAACCTTGTCAGGAATGATGACATACACAAACAATGGCAATATACACAGTACGAATCCCAGTGACAGAGATACAACCGTATTTCTGCTTATTGAAGAGAAATAAAGCGTGATACCCATTGTCGCCCAAACAGAAAGCGCCCCTCCGAACATGACAGCAAGCTGTAATTCCCCTATATTAAAATCCGGCAGATTAACAATGGAATATACCATCTGAACTGATGTCTTAGTACATTCCCACCCAAATAAACCATTTGAGATGATAAGATATAAAGCCATACAGACTAAATATACACCGCTACAGACAAGTATGCCCGCAGCAATCTTTATATTTCCGTAATAAATTCCTCCTTTTTTTGTTGTCCGAAAAATGTCATGAGCTCCTGTCTGATAATCAGAAGAAAATACCGGAGTCGATATCATTGTACAGAGGATCAGAATACCCAAAGCCAGCAATATCTGATAATCCATTGCATTCCTGCTTGTTCCCGGATAATACTGATAAGGTTTTTCAACATTATGATACGTTCTTACTGCAAAATCCTGCGCTGCAGGATTGTCCTTCTGTTCTATTTCCATTAAACTTGCAGCCCATTCCTCACACCTGGCGTAATAGTCTTCTATTTCTGCAACATCTATTTCTAAAATATTCGGAGCCATACCAGTAGAAGGATTTGCAAAAACCTCTCTGACTCCATTTACCAGGGGAATAACTGGAAGAATTCTTTTTACATAAATCTCATCCGGAAGCTCATAGTAATCGCGTACACCATATTCATGGAAAACTTTCTGACACTCCTCAACCGCCATGCGGACTTTTTGATCAGTGACAACCCCTGCAATGTCTTTCTGTAAATTCTTTTTATACCTTACAGCCTCAATGCCTTTTAACTCAACGATATTTCCTGTTTCCTCAGTATAGCTGACGGATTCAAAAGTTACAGGCAAATATGCCAACAATATGGATAGACAGACTGCCAGTATCAATACAATCCTGATACGTTTTACCTTCAACATCCTTTTTATTTCCAGATACAGTAATCTCATATTTTTTCTACCTGTCCTTCCCTTGGAAACAACCAAAAATATACATCATCCAAATTGGGGGATGCTTTTTCAGAATGATCAATAAACGGCTCATCTGCAAGATAACGTACCAGGATATTCCCATTGTCCTGGCTTTTCATATTGATAATTCTGGTCTTGCTCTCATATTTTGGCAGATGCTCCGCTGATATCACAGCGCACCACACTTTTCCATCCACCAGCTTCTCTAACTCTTCTGTTTTTCCCGAAGCGATTAGTTTCCCATCTTTCATAATCGCATTTTCTGTTGCAATATATTCCACATCAGAAACAATATGTGTGGATATCAAAACGACACGATTCTGCGCAAATTTTGCAAGCATATTCCGAAAACGAATACGCTCTCCCGGATCTAATCCGCTGGTAGGTTCATCTAAGATTAATATTTCCGGTTCATTAAGCAGTGCCTGTGCAATTCCCACACGCTGCTTTGTTCCGCCTGACAGTTTTGCAATTTTTTTGCGGTAAATATCCGTTAAGGACAGCTCCGTCAATAATTCTTCTATTTTTCTTCTGGTGTCCTGAATTGTAAGCCCCTTCAATGACGCAATATATTCCAGATAATCTTTCACTGAAAATTCCGGTGGAAATCCAAATTCCTGCGGCAGATATCCTAATATATCCTTATATTTCTCTTTCAATATTTCAATCGGTATCCCATCATATACAACTTGTCCTGATTCCGGCTTCATAATTCCTGTAATAATTCGTATCAATGTAGTCTTTCCCGCACCATTAGCTCCCAGTAATCCCCATACTCCCGGTGTGATATTCAGGGAAAAATCCCTTACAGCTTTTTTATCTTTAAAACTCTTAGAAACATGATCAATTAATAATTCCATAAATAATTTATCCTTCCTAAATTAATAAGTGTCAACATATGGCGATTGGAACGCAATATATCTAACCTGATATATCATATAAATTACGAGTCCACTGCATACAATAAACCAGCTGCCTGAAAAAGATTGTATAGAGAAAAAATCATAAAACTGATTTATTAATACCAAAACAAATTCTAACGCAGTTATGGATATTATCGTTTTTTTTGAGAACTGTCCAGCCGGAGTATGCCCCAGCAAATGGAGCAATTCACAGCCTGTAGTTAAATAAGGAACTCCTAAATACAATAATATGCCACCCATACTTAGAGAAGTTTTTACAACTGCCAGCCCAAACACTACGCCCAAAACAATTACGTTTCCTATGCCAAGCATCAATAAATTCACCAATATAAATTTTGCTCTGGAAAAATAAGATGCCATTTCAATTTCCTGTGTTTTATATTTGACTGACCTGTAAATGAATGGCACTGCTGAAAGTAATAACGATATTGATATACAACATAAAAATATTGACGTATACCGATTGTTTGCAACCCAAAAATGGTCACTCATACTTTCGAACAAGATGTATATTGTAATAAGAAATAAGTTTTGTACCAGCCATACCCTCCATCCAAGAAAGCGAATCTGCACTTTAAACAAATCCCAAAATCTTATTCTGTCTTTATGTTTTTTCGTCCATTCCCATTTTACCGCTTCACAGGTTTGCCGCATATGAATATCATTGACTGGGCTGTCCATATGCTGTAATGCTTCTTTTAAATGTTTTTTTAATAATTTATTCACAGTCTTTTTCTCCCATCTCCTTTTTTAATATTTTTAATGCTAACCGCAGTTGAGACTGCACTGTCCGCATAGGAAGATTGACAATATCTGCTATCTCCCGCATTGTTAATTCCTGAGAAAATCTAAGTATTACAATCTCCTGCATTTTTTCGGGTAACCCTTTGACTAATTGCCGTAATTGCAGATTTTCCTGTATATCTTCATAGCCTTGCTCGTTACAGGTTAATTCATATAAGAACTGTTCAGGCTGAATATCTATTTTATTTTTTTTCCTTCCAATATCAATACACGTATTTTTTGCAATTTTATATAAAAAGGAACGGAATTTCCCTTTATGAACATATTGATCTAAATATCGTATTACTTTCAAAAATGTTTCCTGTGTTGCATCTTCAGCAGTATTCCAGTCCGCAGTATGTAAAATACAGTATTGCAATATATCAGAATAATACAATTGAACTAAGTTCTCAATAGCTTCTGAATCCCCGCATTGAACTTTTTCTATAATTTTATCTTCTATTTTATCTTCTCCCATTTTGCCTCCCAATATATATAACGAATTTCAGATATAAAAATGATTAAACTTTAAAAAAT
>CAMWJQ010000332.1 GCA_947174615.1 uncultured Lachnospiraceae bacterium | reverse complement strand
TCCTTATCTGCCAGCTCTGCATCCTTATCTGCCAGCTCTGCATCCTTATCTGCCAGCTCTGCATCCTTATCTGCCAATTCTGCATCCTTATCTGCCAGTAAATCTTTGAGTTCACCAAGTTCCGGCAAAACCATCCTCTTTAATGCTTCGCTCATCTTATCACCTCCGATAACAATCTTTTCAAATATTTCATTGTTGATATCTGACACAAGATTCACGACCACACCCGCCTTTGCGCGCTCTTCCTCCCCTTCCAATCTGTCATAACTGTCCAAGAGCCGCTCTGCCTGTGCGATGTCCATGCTGCGTGTCAGTGACTTTAGCCAGACATGCCGGTTTTCTTCAAGTTCCCTTGTCACAATAACCTGCATCGGGAAAATCATGCCATATATGCGATAAATTCCACTTCCTTCCCGCTGAACCTGATATTTCTTTTCCAGTTGTCCAAGCAGTTTCACAGGTTTTTGCTCACGAATCAGTGAAACTGTGATATCTGTGTCCAAAATCTCGTCCACCGCGCCTGTATCTGCTTTGTACAGACAAGCATAGGAAAGTACCTTATAAAATGTATCAATATTCATGCTGTCGTCCGGTGACTTGTACTCTACGATATTGTGTCCAAGGAAAAATGAACCAATTTCGTTTTTTATAACCTCTTCTGGTCTCTTCTTAATGACAAGCAAGTCAATTCGAAGCGGCTCCCTGCTTAGATAATACTCCGGGTCATAGGTCAGTCCCTTCTCATTTTCCATCAGTTCTAATTCCATTGTACTGCAAAATGCCGGATGCCACTGTGTTCTATTTTCAATCTCCAACGCTGTATCCCTTCTGCCCTTCATCAGCATATTTTCATCAACTCCTTAAAGCCGCAAGGAGTTACTGCACGATTTCTTCGATGTACGCTCATTATACCATAGTATGCCAGTTTCATTCCAGACAATTTTCTAAAATACAGGCACACATTTTCTCTACACTGTATTCCTGCAAGTGAAAGCTGCATAATATAGACTGAATTATTTGTGTCATATCTTCTTGTTCGTCCACAGAGATCTTAACCATTGGCAGTAAAAACAGCTTCTCTCTATCCTGCATATGCGCTGTGTACGCCAAAAACTCCGTCAGAGACAGCTTGCGTATCTCATAATGCGGTCCTGTACAGCCGATCTCGCTGCCATTCATAGAATAGATTGTGTCTCCGGGATGAAATGCAACACTCAATTCATCCCCTGTAGCAAGTGAGATGACAACCATCTTCGGCGCATCGACATATCCATCATTCTCCTCAAATACTCCCTCATAATAACCTGTCAGATGATCTATAAATTCTGTATCCAACGTACATTTTTCTTCGATCAACGCATAAAGAGTACTGCCTTCTGCCGAATCGACGCCCTCTGGAAAACTCGTCATAAGAAACCACCGCACAAAGTGAGCATTGGCTGTAAGCTCGTCTGCTGCAATCACTTGTTTCATTGTATCAATCCTCCTCTTGTATCTTATCAAGGTCAAATGCGAGGTGTCCCTCCCTATCATCTGTCCGCCTAAAACCTCCCCGACGCCATCTTGCCGCTGCCGTTTTAACATGCTATACTAAATACAATACACATTTTGCAGAACTCTGTCCAATTGACAAAACAGCCACGAAACGCTTAGACAGGATAACGTACATACTGTGGTCTATGAAAGGAAAAAACATCTATGTATAATCAATGCGAACAAATTTTGAAGGATTTTCGAATGGGAAAGGATATCACCGATGCTGCTGCCCAGCTTGAGCCTGAGCTAAAACGGTATTACAAAAAACGCCGGACAAGCATTCTGGAAAGAGCAAATTTTTATCAAGCCTATGATTTTCTGATTCATCCGCAAGATGCACTCTATGACATCAGCCCCACTGTGAAAGATTATTGGGATACGGTCTATCCGCTGATTGAGAGCCAAGATGGAAAGTACACTGCGCTGCTGCGTTTTGTGGATGCCCGCGAAAAGTATCTGGGCGCCTCGCACACAGACAGCATCCAGATTCTCTTCACTGCCGGCTGGACACCCGCAGATGTAATGGCTGCCTATCTCCAAAACCGCCACGGATTCAATACGCTGACTTTGTCTCCCGATGCCGCAGCAGAGGCGGCAAATGCAGATATGGACACAGCGCTTCGCCTGCTGGCACGCAAAAAAACAGATTTATTTAACAATGGCTACACCATGTTCCAGCACTTTGAATGGATTGACTTCATGTACTTCTTTCTGGAATACAAAGACTTTACGTTTCTGAATACCACACACAAGAGCAAACGGCTGTGTCAGCATTGTCAGAAGGTACTTGCCAGATTACTGCAGGGTCCCTCAAAACCAACGGTTTCTCCTGCGTGGGCAGATGTACCTGATTTTGCCGTTTTTGAGGGCGCTACGCTGACACAGCGCCATACACTGGCTTCCGCTGCCGGTCAGCGCCTGCGGAAAGGAAACGACAACAACGGGTATTATGTGTTATCCTATCATCTCGTCGATGAAGAACAAGGCTATGGGGCAGCGCTTCGATTTGATGGTCTGCTCAAAGCGCCAGAATATTATGATACGGAATGTCTGTCATGGGGCGTGTATTGTTATCGTTTTCCTTATTTCGTGCCATTTGACCATGTTCCTGAAAGCTGGAGGTGTACACCTGGTGAACTTCCAGAAGATTTTGTGCGAAAAGCGTACCGCGCCTTCTCTAAATTATGTGGGTTTGACAAAAAATGAGTTATTTTATTTGATGATTCCCTGTGTACATGATACATCTGACTGTTATGCATCGGCATCCTCAAAAAACCCCCGCCCTGTCTCCATATTTTGCAGCCCCCAACAGCCTAAGATATCATTCTCACTGAGAAACTCCTTATGGTCGTGCATCCAAGACTGAAACTCCCATGCACCGTAGAGTTCTGTTCCCGGCTCATGTCCTGTGGCATTCGGACTATAGAGAATAAACTGCGCTCCCGTCTTGAGGGCTGTCCAATCAGCGCTGTCAAAGCCATACGGCTCACTGGCAGCATAATGGGTTGTGTAACCATCTTCTGTCACATCCCATTCTTCCCCGATCTCATGTCCAGTGTCAAGCGCAAGCTCTTCGAGCGTCATCTGCCAGGAAGCCTCTGTGAGTTTTCCGACATTCCCAAACTGCCCGTGAAATTGGCAGACATCAATCGTATCACAGTCGGCATCCGCGTAATCCCCCTCAAAGCTGCCGTCCGGATTTAAGATCAGAGAAGTCCTCCATCCCCCCGCGCCGCTGTAAAACAACAGCTCCAAGGTTTCCGTGATGGGCAGGGCGTCCAATTCCTCGATCACGGCTGAATTCTCAACCGCTGCCACTGCCGTCTGAAAATTCAATAGATTCTCCAGCATAGACTTATTCTGATCCCTGACAAACGCTGGCTCTTGGCTATCCAGCCACCACAGAGAGTCATAAAGGCGTCCCTCCTTCTCGAAAGTTCCCTGTAAATCACTGTGGGTATTGAGCAGCTCAACGCTGTTGGAGAGAAGTGCGTTAATCTCGTCCATAAAAGCGGCAATCTCCTCTGGTTCAAAACGATCGTGAACAGGAGAACCAAAGTTGATATCAAAATGAACGCTGTTATGCTGTACTACTGTCTCCTCGTTATCTGTCAAGGAGGAAAGCGCATAATCATACATGCCGACGCCCTGATACATCGTTGGATGATACCGCAGCAAATAGTCCTCTCCGTCGAGGGTACACAGGAATATACTTGCCCATCCTGTGTGGACGTTATATCCTGTCTCACGGTCAACCAGTTCTCCATTCTCCCGGATTTCCAATTGCTGCCCCTGCCCGTTATCCATCGGCGTCAGGCGCACTTCCTCAGGAACCCCATTTCTGTTCAAATCAGGAGCAATCGTCAAGTCTGCCGTATCACTTATTTCAACATTTGCTGTTTCTGGCATGTCCGTCTCAATCGGTGCACGCGCCAATATTTTTTCGGTGTCCTCCACTATGTGGCTGCCAGCACACGCACAGCATAATCCCACGATTATGATTCCCTCCGCCAATATACAGCAGATTTTCTTTTTCCTCAAATAATTTAGATAACGATTGTCCCGAAATCCCATGCCACGCACCAGTATTATCAGATCTTGAAGCAATTTTCATGTCTCCTTTCCTTCTGGAAAAATCTTAATGATCTGCATTCTCTTCGTTTTTCTTCGCAGCACGATATCACTGCGCATAATATATCCAAATACTCGTTCCTCTAAAACGAGCATAACACTTTATACGCTTCCTGTCCATATAATCTCCACCAAAATACCGTTATAATTCCCACCTCGATAATTTATAAGCCGATAAAAACCGGTGGATATTGATGTGTTCATGCGCATCATGTATTCCTTATAAAATGCCAAAAATGGACGCGAAAAAACAGGAAACCTTTTCTTGATTTCCTGTCTTGGTATGCGGCTCTGTATGTACGGATGTTATTCAATTTTTGCGGGCTACTCCAAATAAATTTGCAATTAGCATTCAATGCCGTTTAAAATTTGAAGTAAATTAATTCTGTCAACCTGTCCTTTTGCATTTTCAGGAGCCAATTTCTCATTTGCAATATTAACAATAGAAACATGTGATATACTCAAATGGAAATTTTCGGATGCAATTTTGCATGCAAAGTCCGCTCTACAAGATTCGTGATGTTCTCTTCCAGATGTTCTTCGTACGCTGTTTTGTCACCTTGTCAATTCCTACTGCTTTCTTCCCGTCCAGTTCCTTATGGCAC
>CAMWJQ010000331.1 GCA_947174615.1 uncultured Lachnospiraceae bacterium | reverse complement strand
TACAAAGTCCGCTCAAACCGCGAGAGCGGTTATGGCAGATACGACGTGATGATCGAGCCGCTTGACAAGAGGGGGAAAGCATTTATTTTTGAATTTAAGGTGCTGGACACGGACGAAGATGAGGAGACACTTGAGGATACGCTTGCAAATGCCCATATTCAAATACAGGAAAAACAATACGAGGCAGAGTTGATTGCAGCGGGTTTTGAGCCAGCGCAGATCCGAAAATATGGTTTTGCTTTTCAGGGAAAAACTTGTCTGATTGGATAATCTGCAGGCAGCGAGCAGGGAGGTAACGCTCCCTGCTTGCTTTAAAATTAAAACAGAGCTGCTGCCGCCTGCATTCGTTCAATGATATGGACGCCAAACGGGCAGCGTTTTTCACAGCCGCCGCATTTTACACAGTCAGCGGCGTGTGCGGACAGACCTTCATAGTGGGCGCGGACAGTCGGCGGAACGGTGTCCTGCATGGCTGCCAGATCATACAGTTTATTTACCATAGCAATGTCAATTCCGGAGGGACAGGGTGCACAATGCCCACAGTAGGTACACTGTCCGACATAGGCATGCCGCGGCGCGTTTGCAAGGACTGTCGCATAGTCTTTTTCTTCGTCGGAAGCCGTCTCATAGGCAACAGCGGCATCCACATGCGCCGGCGTGTCAAAGCCGACTAAGACACTCGCGACGGCAGGGCGTGTCAGCGCATAATGCAGGCATTGAACCGGAGTCAGTGCCACGCCAAATGGAGAGTCTTTGGCAGAGAACAGCCGTCCGCCTGCATATCCTTTCATCACGGTGATACCGACGCCGTTCTGCTCACAGAGCTGGTATAGTTCTGCGCGCTGCGGTGTGATTCCGCCGATGTTTTCTGCATATTCTTCCTTGAAATACTCGTTTAAGTCCTCGCTGGCTGGCAGCATATCGAAGGCGGGATTGACAGAAAAGAGTATCATTTCCACGATGCCGCTCTGCGCTGCAAGTTTAGCTACATCTGGGTTGTGGGTGCTCATGCCGATGTGGCGGATCGTTCCTTTTTCTTTTAATGTCATGACGTAGGAGAGAAATTCGCTGCCCTCCATGAGTTGATGAAATTCTGCGGTCTCGTCCACGAAATGAATCATGCCAAGGTCTATGTAGTCTGTGCGCAGACGCTGCAGCAAATCCTGAAATGCCTCCTGAACTTTGTCAAGTGCGCGCGTCCGCACATACTGACCATTCTGCCAAGTAGAGCCGATATGTCCCTGAATCATCCAGCGTTCACGCTGTCCTTCGAGTGCAGCGCCAATATTAGAACGTACATTTGGTTCTGACATCCAGCAGTCTAAGATATTGATGCCTGCCTGTGCACAGTGGTTGATGACTTCTTTTACCTCGTCGGCGTTATGGCGTTCCAGCCATTCGCCGCCAAGACCGATTTCACTGACATGTAATCCAGTATTTCCAAGTGTTCGATAGTTCATTAGATCAAACCTCCTTTAACGCTATTTTCTCATTCAATAATTTCCAAACGGCAGTATGTGAATATAAGTTTATCATGTCAAGAGATAATTATCAATGGAAGTTCACAAAAATAGAAGTACACAAGTTACAGTTCAGCCCAGGACTTCGCACTATGCTGCGAAGTCCGTTAGAAAACGTGGAGGTTGAAATGCATCAAGCCACCACGAAGTGGTTTTGCATGGCTTGATGCTGGTAACAGGAAGCCGAAGGCTGAACTGTTACGTACACAAAAATAGAAGTTCACAGTAACAGTTCGTTACTTTTCACACCTACGCCAAAGTAGTGGGAATCATGCGCCAAAATGCTTGCCTTTTAGCATTTTGTGTGCAAAATCTGTTATAATTCACACCTCATTGAGATGCATCAAGCCATCGCGAAGCGATTTTGCATGGCTTGATGCCTATAACAGGAAGCCGAAGGCTAAACTGTTACGTTCACAGTAATAATTCAGCTCAGGAAATGGAATTTAGGATAGCTATCTTGAGCAATATATTGTATGATGAAAAGAAGGAGGTAAACAATGATGGAAACCTATCAGGAGTTTTTAGACAGGATCGATTCTTTTGAAAAAAAGGAATGGACTTATGGAGACAGCTATTTCAATGGAAGCCCGTCGATTTCTAAAAAAGTTAATCCCGATAACACATTTCGGAATTTTTATGGAGATACGATTGTTTTTGAACTGACTGCTTGTGTAAAAGAAAAACTGGCTGCATTTGCGGCATTTTTATATCAGTCTGCACCGGATTGTTTTTGTGAGCGGCTGGTTCCCCAGACGTTTCATGTAACGCTGCATGATTTAAGCAATTCTCCTGTTTTGCAGGAGGTGACGGAGAAGTGTTTGAGAATGAACTCAAGGTGATAGAACAAATGCAACAGGTACGAAAGTATGAAAAAACAGTTCTTAAAATGAAAAGTAAAGCGGTGTTTAATATGGTGGACACCAGTCTGGTCATGGGAGTGTATCCTGCGGGCGAGGACGATTATCGCAGGATTATGGAATTATATGATATCTTTGATGAGGTGAAGCGATTGTCATACCCGTTTACACCGCATATTACGCTGGCGTATTATAATGTTTATGGATTTGATGTGCAGGATGCCAGAGGTTTAGAGAAGGCTGTCCGCCAGCTAAATGAGCAGGAAATCGAATTTGAGCTGGCTGTGGAACATTTATACTATCAAAAGTTTCTTAGTATGAACGACTATATCAATGTTATCAATTTGGCACGTCATTGAAACCAGCAGGTAAACAGACAATTTATGATTTTGCATAGAGCGGTGCAAATATCGTACCGATGGCACAGAAATTTGAATACAGGAGGAAACAAGAGATGTTGGACAAGCATTTGATTGCCAAAACAGAACCTGCTACATTGCAGGAAAACATGGTTGTGAGAAAGGATGTACGGATTACAGTACTAGGCAGCAGGCTGTTTCGGATTGAGCAGGAGCAGGAGGGGCATTTTTGTGATCAGGCGACGCAGACCGTGTGGTTTCGGCACGCCAAACAGACAGCTTTTTCCGTTTCAGAAGATCAGGCAGGAGCGGAATTGAAGATTGTCACGGACAGCGTGACGCTTGTATGGAAAGGCAGTGTTGAGGAAAGTTTTGTGGTATTTGCCGGGCAGGAGGAGAAGCGTTTGCTAAACAACCGCGAAAATCTTCTGGGCACATACCGGACACTGGACTGCTGTGACGGCGACCGGTTTATTTCTTTTGATCGTGACGGACATCCGGCTGAGAAGATTACATTAGAATATGGTGTGGTGTCCAGAAATGGCGTGGCGCTTTTGGACGACAGCCGGTCGCTTGTTTTAAAAGACGATGGAATGCTCGAAAGGCGCAGATTTCCCGAAAAAGACTATTATGTGTTCGCCTATGGGAAGGACTACAGGGGCGCATTGAAGGCACTGTTTTCCATCTGCGGAAAGACGCCAGTCATCCCCCGATTTGCGCTGGGCAATTGGTGGAGCAGGTATCATGCTTATACGGAAAAAGAGTATCTGCACACGATTGAGAATTTTGAGGAGCGGGAGATTCCGCTGACGGTTGCGACGGTGGATATGGACTGGCACTGGTCGGATACGCTGGATGCGCGCAAGCAGATTACGTCGAGCGGGAAGAACGATGCGCTGCACGGCGGCAGTGACGGGTGGACCGGGTATAGCTGGAATACAGATTTGTTTCCTGACTACAGGCGTTTTCTTGCAAAACTCCATGAGAAGAATCTGCATACGACTTTGAATCTGCACCCTGCGCTTGGCGTGCGGTACTTTGAGGACTGCTATGAGGAGATGGCAAAGGCAGTGGGGACAGACCCGGCGACAGAGCAGCAGATTCCTTTTGATATGACGGACGCGACGTTTATCAATGCGTATTTTAAGGTGCTTCACAAGCCGTATGAACAGGACGGCGTAGACTTCTGGTGGATTGACTGGCAGCAGGGGCTCGAATCAAAGCTGGAGGGACTTGACCCGCTCTGGGCGCTCAACCACTATCATTTTCTGGATAATGGCGTGGCGCATACGCCGCTGATTTTGTCGCGTTACAGCGGTATCGGCGCGCATCGTTATCCGTTGGGATTCTCGGGGGATACGCTGGTGACATGGGAAAGTCTGCGGTATCTGCCTTATTTTACGGCGACCGCATCGAATGCAGGCTACTGCTGGTGGAGTCATGATATTGGCGGTCATATGTGCGGCTATAAGGATGATGAACTCTATGTGCGCTTTTTGCAGTTTGGCGTGTTCAGCCCGATTAACCGCTTGCATAGTAGCAATTCCGATACATTTACAAAGGAGCCGTGGGCATACGGAAACGGTACAGGACTGATTGCGGCAGCGTATCTGCGTCTGCGGCACCGGATGATTCCGTTCCTGTATTCGGCGTCTGTGGAAGTCGCTGAGAACGGTCTTGCGCTCATTGAGCCAATGTACTACGGGTGGGCTGATGAAAAAGAAGCTTACCAATGTCCGAATCAATACTTGTTCGGCGGGCAGATGATTGTGGCGCCGGTGACAGCAAAGAGCGAGGCGGAAGGTATGGCAAGGGTCACAGTATGGCTGCCGCAGGGTACATGGACGGATTTCTTTACGGGGGATGAGTATGCAGGCGGACGAGAACTGACGCTGGTTCGCTGGATGGAGGAGCTGCCGGTTTTGCTAAAGGAGGGCGGATTCTTTGTGCTGGATGACAGGAAGTACACAAATGATGTGGCAAATCCAAATCAATTAAAAGTGTATGTCACAAATGGAGATGGAAGTTATACGCTGCATGAG
>CAMWJQ010000330.1 GCA_947174615.1 uncultured Lachnospiraceae bacterium | reverse complement strand
ATAGGATGGTGCGGATGCTCCGAGAGGCAGGTGCAAAGGAGGTCCATGGGCGCAGCAGTGCCCCGCCGTTTTTGTGGCCTTGCTATTTTGGCACAGATGTGCCGGAAAAGGACCAGCTGATTGCGAATAACAGGACAGTGGATGAGATTAAGGAGATGATTGGTGCGGATTCGCTTGGATACCTGAATATAGAGAGGCTGCGTGAAATGGTAGGCGGACTGGGGATTTGCACAGGCTGTTTCAATGGAAACTATCCTATGGAACCACCCACGGAGAATATTCGCGGTGATTTTGATAAATAAAGATTTAGGACGAGGAGAAGAATATGAGTACAGACAGATACACAAGCCCCCTTTCTGAGCGTTATGCCAGCAAGGAAATGCAGTATGTTTTTTCACAGGATATGAAGTTTAAGACATGGAGGCGGCTCTGGATTGCCTT
This sequence comes from uncultured Lachnospiraceae bacterium, assembly GCA_947174615.1. Lineage (GTDB taxonomy): Bacteria > Bacillota > Clostridia > Lachnospirales > Lachnospiraceae > COE1. The sequence goes on along the minus strand of CAMWJQ010000330.1, from coordinate 4,374 downwards.
GGCGGAGACGGAGATGGAGCTTGGGCTGAGTGAGAATGGCAAGCCAGTGATCTCACAGGAGCAGATCGATGAGATGAAGGCGCATGCTGAAGATATCAACTATGAGGTGGCAAGAGAGCGCGAGAAAATGGTGCGCCATGATGTGATGAGCCATGTCTATGCCTATGGGCAGCAGTGCCCTAAGGCGGCAGGTATCATTCATCTGGGGGCAACTTCCTGTTATGTTGGAGACAATACGGATATTATTGTGATGAGCGAGGCGCTGAAACTGGTGCATAAAAAGTTGGTGAATGTGATGGATGAACTTGCGAAATTTGCGGACAAATACAAGAATCTTCCCACACTCGCATTCACACACTTCCAGCCTGCACAGCCCACCACGGTAGGCAAGCGCGCGACACTCTGGATGCAGGAGTTTTTGATGGATCTGGAAGATCTGGAGTATGTGATGAAAAGTCTGAAACTGCTGGGGTCCAAAGGAACAACGGGAACACAGGCAAGTTTTTTGGAGCTTTTTGACGGCGATCAGGAAACGATTGACAAGATTGATCCCATGATTGCAGCAAAGATGGGCTTTAAGGAATGCTATGCAGTATCAGGACAGACATATTCCAGAAAAGTAGACACCAGAGTGGCAAATATTCTTGCCGGGATTGCGGCAAGTGCACATAAGATGTCCAATGATATTCGTCTGCTGCAGCACTTAAAAGAGGTGGAGGAGCCCTTTGAGAAAAACCAGATTGGCTCGTCGGCGATGGCTTATAAGAGAAACCCAATGCGTTCAGAACGCATTGCATCACTGTCCCGCTACGTGATGATAGACGCCTTAAATCCAGCAATCACATCTGCGACACAGTGGTTTGAGCGGACGCTGGATGACTCAGCGAACAAGAGACTCTCAATTCCGGAGGGATTCCTTGCCGTTGATGGTATTCTGGATCTGTGTCTCAATGTTGTGGATGGACTGGTGGTCTATGATAAAGTGATCACAAAACATCTGCTGGCAGAACTTCCATTTATGGCGACAGAGAATATTATGATGGATGCCGTAAAAAATGGCGGAAACAGGCAGGAACTTCACGAGAAGATTAGAACTCTTTCTATGGAGGCTGGAAAGACGGTCAAGGTGGAGGGAAAAGACAATAATTTGTTGGAGTTGATAGCAGCAGATCCTGAATTTAACCTGACACTAGAGCAGTTGCAGGCGACGATGGATCCATCTAAGTACGTGGGCAGATCACCAGTACAGGTCGATGCGTTTCTTGACAAGGTGGTAAAGCCTGTACTGGAGGCAAACAGGGCAGAGCTGGGCATCAAAGCAGAAATTAATGTATAAATATTCTTTACTTATGTATCAAAAAGTTGTATCATTATTAGCGGTGCTTTATGCACACAGATACCTGTATTTTGTTGGAATTTACTGTATAGGGGTGTCTGGCACAGTATAGATACAAATCAGTATGGAAGTGTTTAGAATCAGAGCGTGTAGACTGTTCTGGGCAGTTCCGAGGAAGAACCGGAGGTATGTCAATGGTAAAAGCAGTAGTAGGAGCGAACTGGGGCGACGAGGGAAAGGGTAAGATTACCGATATGCTCGCGCGAGAGGCAGATATTGTTATCCGTTTTCAGGGAGGCGCAAATGCAGGACACACAATTGTGAACAATTATGGTAAGTTTGCACTTCACACGCTGCCTTCAGGCGTATTTTATAACCATACAACAAGCATTATAGGCAATGGTGTGGCACTGAATATTCCGATCCTGATGGAGGAGATCAAGTCTATTACAGACAGAAATGTGCCAATGCCTAAGATATTGGTATCGGACAGAGCACAGATTGTAATGCCATACCATATTCTGTTTGATCAGTATGAGGAGGAGCGTCTTGGCGGCAAGTCCTTTGGCTCTACCAAATCTGGCATTGCACCCTTTTACTCAGATAAATATGCAAAGATTGGCTTCCAGGTGAGCGAGCTTTTTGATGAAGAACTTTTAAAAGAAAAGATTGAGAGTGTAGTGGCGCAGAAAAATGTCATTCTGGAACATTTGTATCACAAACCGGCGATCGAGCCGTCAGAACTTCTTGAGACACTGCACACCTACAGGGATGTGATCAAACCGTTTGTATGTGATGTTTCTGTGTATCTTGACGAGGCGTTAAAGGCTGGAAAGAACATTTTATTAGAGGGACAACTGGGCACTTTAAAGGATCCTGATCATGGTATCTATCCGATGGTGACATCCTCATCGACGCTGGCAGCTTACGGTGCGATTGGTGCAGGTATACCGCCTTATGAGATCAAGGGGATATACACTGTGTGTAAGGCATACTCATCGTCGGTAGGAGCAGGCGCTTTTGTATCTGAGATTTTCGGTGAGGAGGCAGATGAACTTCGGCGCCGTGGCGGAGATGGCGGCGAGTATGGCGCTACGACAGGGCGTCCAAGGCGTATGGGCTGGTTTGACTGTGTGGCATCGAAATATGGATGCCGCTTGCAGGGTACAACCGACGTCTGCTTTACCGTGTTGGATGTGCTCGGTTATCTGGACGAGATTCCCGTCTGTACAGGATATGAGATTGACGGTGAGGTGACGACACAGTTTCCTGTCACGGCAAAACTTGCAAAGGCAAAGCCGGTATTCACGACACTGCCGGGATGGAAGTCCGATATCAGGGGAATTAGAAATTATGAAGAGCTGCCGGAGAACTGCCGCAGATATGTGGAATTTATCGAGGAGCAGATTGGCTATCCGATTACACTTGTGAGCAATGGACCTGCCAGAGATGACATTATATACAGAAAGAGTACTTTAAATAAATAAATGTATCAATAACAAGCCAAAGTCGATGTGTATTGTCATCGACTTTGGCTTGTTGCAAAATTTGTTTACGGACAAGGGAAGAATTAGGATGAGAAAAAAGAGTCAGTTTGTTAGGAAGGAGCTGCTGCTATGGATAACAGCTATGCTTGCGGCAGCTTTGACGGCATGCGGTTTGGAAAAACATGTCAATACAAGAACTGCATCTGGCATGAATATTGCGATGATCACAGATGCTGGCAACATCACAGATCATGGGTTTAATCAGACAGCTTATGAAGCGTGCAGGAATTGGGCGGATATCAATGATGTTCCGTTTGCGTATTACATGCCGGAGCAGGATTCAGATGAGGCAAGAAATGCAAGTATTGATCAGGCAGCGGCACAAGGTGCGAATATTATCTTATTGCCGGGATATGTGTTTGCAGCAGCAGTTGTCACACAGCCAGAGCGTTATCCTGATGTAAAGTTTGTAGCGCTTGATGTCAGCGCAGATGATATCTGTGAAAGAGGTGAGGGAGAAGAATATCGACAGGCAAATGTCTATTGCTGTACTTATCAGGAGGAAATTTCAGGATACATGGCAGGATATGCGGCTGTAAAATCCGGTTACAGGCATCTGGGGTTTCTTGGCGGCATGTCTGTGCCGGCAGTCACGCGTTACGGATACGGGTATCTACAGGGAATAGACGACGCTGCTACAGCGCTGGGGATTGCTGACAGCGTTGAAGTGGAGTATGTGTATGGCGGGCTGTTTCATGGAGATGATGCGATCACAGAGGTTATGGATACATGGTATGGGACAATGGGCGTGGAAGTTGTGTTTGCGTGCGGCGGCAGAATCTATACTTCCGCGGCGGCGGCAGCGGCAGGAGTACAAGGAAAAGTGATTGGTGTTGATTCTGACCAGCAGCCAGTCATTGATAATGCCTATGGGCAAGGGATGACAATCACTTCTGCAATGAAAGGACTCTCTCCAACCATCAACAGGGTGCTCACAGGGATCAGGGATGGAAACTGGGATAATTTTGCAGGAAAAATTGAGAATCTGGGAATTATCACAGACAATGCAGAGGAAAATTATGTTCAACTTCCAATCCGCACGACGCAGTGGACCAGCAGCTTTAAGGAGAAGGATTACCGTGCTCTGGTAAAAGAGCTGTACACTGGCAGAATTACCGTCTCCAGTGAGATCGCTGCAATGCCAGTAACATCTGTTCACGTAACAGACCACGGGAGCATTCAGTAAAGATTGTCTTTTAAGTGTAGTTTGCGGTATTTGCTCGGTGTCATTCCAGTATATTTTTTGAATTGTCGCATGAAATGCAGTTCGTTGTCATATCCACAAAAGACAGCCAAAGCCTGAATCGTCATGTCCGTGGTCTGTAGATAGAATTGCGCATTCTTGATACGGGACTGAATAATATCCTGAATACAGGTTGTGTCAAAGAAACTTTTATAGAGACGTTGAAAATGGGTCGGACTGAGATTGGCTTCCCGGGCAATCGAAGCAACGTCCCATTTTTTGTGCGGGGCGTTTCGGATATTCATACG
>CAMWJQ010000329.1 GCA_947174615.1 uncultured Lachnospiraceae bacterium | reverse complement strand
CTTTGGTGTCTATTCTCTGCTCGCTGGCGGTATGGCGGCGGTTTTACTTCTGCCAGCGCTTGCCGCGCTGCGCTTTACCGAGTTTAGCGACATTAATTTTCCGACAAAGCTGAAGACATACTTTCCTGTCATTGACATGGTTGCCAGACACTGCTTTGATGTGACTGTTGAGACAGGACTTGACCACTGGCCCAATATCTATTGCGGTGTGCTCGTCTTTGTGCTGCTGCCGCTGTATGTCCTGCAAAAGAAGATCCCTTTGCGGGAAAAGGCGCCCAAATTGTTTTTGCTTGGTTTTATTTTGATCAGCTTCTCTACCAATACGTTAAATTTTATATGGCATGGACTCAATTATCCTGACTCGCTGCCAGCCAGACAGTCGTTCTTATATTGTCTGCTGCTATTGACCCTCTGCTTTGAGGCTTTTTCCTATATCCGTGAATACACCAAAAAAGAGCTTGCCACTGTCTTCACAGGAGTTTTATTTTTTATATTGTTATGCGAAAAAATCGTGACTGACGATTCCTTCACAGGCGTATGTTTTTTATTTACAGGGGTCTTTCTGCTGATTTATGCCATACTGATCTACTATTTCAGAAACTACAACAGCCTTGCTAAGCTTCTGTGTATATGCACTGTGCTCGTCACCATCACAGAATCCGGCGTAAACACCTATCTCACAAGTGTTCCTACGGTTTCAAGGACCACGTATCTGTCCAACTACGACTCCTACCAGACACTGACAGACAGGACGGTGCAGAAGGAGGGCGGTGACTTCTTCCGCTTTGAAAAATTTGCGCGCAGGACACAAAATGATGCGATGCTGATCGGTTTTCAAGGAGGCTCCTACTTCTCTTCTACACTAAACTCGCTCGTTTCTGATTTTTATGAAACATATGGCATGAAGGGCAGCCGTGTCAATTACTGTTACGACGGCGCCACGCCGGTGACCGCTGCGCTGCTCTCCAACCGTTATATGTTGTACACGCTGGACAGAGGATATGATAACCTGTTTACACTCGCCGATACTGAGGGAAAATTGTATCTGTACAAGAACAATTATTCACTGCCGCTGGGCTATATGATTACCTCACCCAATGCGCGTTTTGATGATGCAGATAATGTAGCGGATAATATTCATGAGGAAGATACGCAAGACAAGAATTTAAATCCAATCGAACGTCAGATCGAACTTGTTCACCGCCTTGGCATCGACGGCGATATATTTCTCAATGTTCCTATCAGTTCCTATGGTTCTCAGGCAGAACTCTATATAGATGAGGATGCGCATTACTATGCCTATACCTCCAACACGAAAATAGATACGATTAAAATGAATTACGAGGAGGAATCCAAGAGCTTTAGCCAGATCAAGAAAAAATATATCCTCGATCTCGGTTATCACAAATCCGGCGAAACGCTCTCCTTAAAATCTGAGAATGGCAAGGATCTGAATCTGACTGCCTACAAGGTCGATGAGTCGGTACTTGACCAGTTGATCCGTCAGCTAAGCAGCCAGACTATGACTGTTGACAGTTATGACGAAACTGCATTAAATGGACGGATTGACGTCTCGTCGCCTGGTCAGTTGGTCTTATCCATCCCCTACGATCCCGGCTGGACTTTATACGTGGACGGCGCTAAGGCAGAGATGGATTTATTTGAGGATACTTTTATCAGCGTTGAATTGGACGAAGGCACTCACACCATTGCGCTGAACTATTTTCCTAAGGGACTGATTCCCGGCGTGATTGTCTCGATTGTGTGTATCCTTTTGTTTGTCGGTTTGTGGCTGGTATCACGCTCTTTCACGCGCACTCAAGCATCAACAAAACCGTAAAGTCTCTGCGTATATTGGACAGTCCGTAACCGTGGCTGTCCAATATACGCATTATTGCACTTCCTTTGTCATATCAAGCTTTCATAATCCAATCCATTCATGTTAAAAATCCTGCATATGTCGATAACTCCCCAGACTCAGGCTGTCAAACTCATCCAAGCCACGCATACACAGAACGCCCAATTCCTTTAACAATAAATTTATCGTCCCTTCTCCGCTACACGGTTTGATTAGGATTCGTCCATTTTCATAGAGCACTCCGCCCTGTGTCCCAACACCGCCAAAATAGTCTGTCTCTATGTAAGCGAGTTTTGTGTGAAACGAAAACTCCTCCAAAAGCTGTTCTGCAATGCTGGTAAAACTGTCCAACGCCGGACAACAAAAGTCATCAGATAAATTATATAGTTCCTCTATGCTTTCTATAAATGTATTCGTCAGAAATACCATCGCAAAATCTTGCGGCAGTTCAATCACCGATGCGTAAATCCATGTATCTGCCAATTTTTGTATAATGCTTCGCCTGCCTATAATCGCGCTAATGTTGTGTCCCATTGTGTATGCTCCCCCTTCCATTTAATACAACTATACCCTTTTTTTCGTTATATGACAACTCTTTTTACGTCCGCTTCCACGCACATAAAAATACACCCCCGCCGCGTCCGCGAGCATCCATCCAATCGGCACAGACAGCCAGATGCCTGTCACGCCGACAGCGTCGATCGATGACAACAGATACGCCAGCAGCACGCGCATTCCCAGTGACACTACCGTGAGAATCACAGAGATTCTGGGTTTGTTGACTGCACGGAAATACCCATAAAACAAAAATAAAAGTCCAATGCCAAAGTAAAAGGACGCCTCGATACGCAGATAACCAACGCCAACGAGCACTGCATCTGTACTGCTCTCATCCAGAAACAGCGACATGAGTGGTTTGGCAAAACTAACTACCAATGTGGATATCACTGCGCAAAACACAAATGCGCTAAACACCGCATCCCGCATCCCTTTGCGGATACGTTCACTTTTTCCCGCGCCATAATTCTGAGCCACATATGTTGAGAACGCATTGCCAAAATCCTGCACTGGCGAATAGGCAAATGAGTCGATCTTGACAGCCGCCGCAAACGCTGCCATTACCACAGAGCCAAAACTATTGACAAGTCCCTGTACCATCAAAATGCCAAAATTCATGACAGACTGCTGCAGACATGTCAATGATGACAGACCTAGCAGTTCTTTTAAAATACAGGGGTCCCAACGCCTGTTTTCTTTTTTGATCTGTACTTCAGGATATTTCCTCACACAGTATATCAGACTACCCACACCCGCAACATACTGTGAGATGACAGTCGCTGCCGCTGCTCCGCCTACGCCCCACATCAGCACCCTGATAAAAAATAAATCGAGAAAGATATTCAACACCGCAGAAACACCCAGAAAACATAGCGGAATCAACGAATTTCCGAGCGCACGCATAAAGTTTGCTGCAAAATTATACAGAAATGTCGCCACAATCCCCGCAAAAATCCACAAAAGATACGCCTTCATATACGGAACAACTTCACCAGGCACGCGAAGAAACGCAAGAATCCCATACATTCCTGCATAGACAAAAATATTTAATGTCACAGTGACTGCACCGATCATCAAAACTGCCATATAGATTCCCTGCTGCATCCTGTCATAGTCACGCCTGCCAAACTGCATAGAAAAAAAGGCGCTGCTGCCCATGCAGAGCCCTAATATAATAGATGTCACAAAAACCATCAGCGTATAGGAAGAACCCACTGCCGCCAGCGCGTTTTTGCCCAGATAACGCCCGACAATCAATGTGTCCACCACGTTATATAACTGTTGAAGCACATTACCTACCATAATTGGAAAGGCGAACTTCAACAGGTTTTTCATGATATTTCCCTGTGTCAAATCGTAGTTCATAGAATCTCCCCCCATAACAAAAATCCTCCAAATGCGATTGGAGGACTTTGTTCTTTTTCTATCAAGTTCGTTTGTATTTGTTCTATTACCCCTTCTTTGATTTAAATGCAGAACCTTCCTATTTTTTCTAACAGCTCATCTGCATGGTCTGCGTGGATATCCATTCGCATCATACGGCGGAATCCCTTACTCAGCATCCCAAGAACAGATTTTGCATTAATTACAGAGTCGTCCACTGCAATATCAACATCATAAGAAACCTTCTCTACCTGATTGACAAACTCCATAACCTCATCAATGTCTGTTAAAAATATGTTTTTGCTTATCATATTAGATTCACCTCCTCTATTATTTCAGATTTGAATTCAATCCACGTGAATTAGAATACATGTTTCCAGCGCAAGAAACAATTACCAAATCCATCATAAACTGACTTTTTACACTTTTTTATTTTGTAAATAGGTTGACAGATGGGGCTGAATCCGATAGACTAGATTTCATATCGATAATTCAAATCACCAAATCGTGGAGGTACCTTATGATTATTGTAAGCAACTGTGGTTTTGATTCCAGACATCGCGCAGGTTTCGATATGCGACGCCCAAATGGAAATGGGTTTTATACGCTTATGTTTGTTAAGACAGAAGCTTTTTTTGAGATTGACGGAAAAATCATCAATACAGCGCCCAACACGGCAGTCTTGTATGATAAAACTGCCTATGTACACTATGGCTGCCATACACAAACCTACAGTGATGACTGGGTTCGATTCGATTTTACAGAGGAAGAAAATCTGGTCGAAAAATTATTGCTCCCGCTGAACCATCCATTTCCTTTGGCAGATACAACCTTGCTGACAGAATACATCAAAATCATTGTCTCCAAAAATCTTTCCACCCATCTATACAAAGAACAGCTCATAGATGCTCTCATGCATGCCCTCCTGTACTCACTCGCCGGGCAGATTCATGCCAGCGAAGACGAAAGACAAAAAAATAAATATTTTCCACTATTAAGCCAGATACGTATGAATATCCGAAAC
>CAMWJQ010000328.1 GCA_947174615.1 uncultured Lachnospiraceae bacterium | reverse complement strand
GAAAGAAAGATTGGTTGGATGGCAAGATAAATTTTTGTGTTCGGTTTTGAGGGAACAACCTCAAGAGAATAATCATTTCGTAAACTTGGGAAAAACGGAGTTTTTCTTACGGCTTTACGGAGTGAAGACGTTTTCCTCGATAGCTCAATGGTAGAGCACTCGGCTGTTAACCGAGTTGTTGTAGGTTCGAGCCCTACTCGGGGAGTTAAAAAATTGTTAGGATTTTGGCATATAGTAGTTGGTATTGCATATAATAGAATATGGCGACTTAGCCAAGTGGTAAGGCGTGGGACTGCAACTCCCTGATCATCGGTTCAAATCCGTTAGTCGCCTTAAAAAACCTTGAAAGATTATCTTTCAAGGTTTTTTTAGATGAGCGATGCATCAGCATCGCTCTGGCTCCGGATATTCCACTCCGAACGTATCGACAGTAACGCTCTTCATCACCTGATCTTCGAGCGGTCTGTCGGAAAAATCAGTGTTTGTAGTGGCAATCTTGTCCACGACCTCCAGTCCTTCAGTCACCTTTCCAAACGCCGCATAGGCGCCGTCGAGATGCGGGCTTGTCTTGTGCATGATGAAAAATTGGCTTCCGGCGGAGTCGGGCATCATACTTCTTGCCATAGAGAGCACTCCAGGGGTGTGCTTTAATTCATTCTCAAAACCGTTCTGTGAAAATTCTCCGGCAATCGAGTAACCTGGTCCGCCCATACCGGTGCCTTCAGGACAACCGCCCTGGATCATGAAGCCGTTGATGACTCTGTGGAAGATCAGTCCGTTGTAGTAGCCCTTGTTTACTAAGCTGATAAAATTATTGACCGTATTCGGTGCGATTTCGGGATAAAGCTCCGCTTTGATGAGATCGCCGTTTTTCATTTCAATTGTAACAACTGGATTCTGTGCCATCATGAAATTGTCTCCTTTATTTGTAAATAGTTTTTGTACGGGCTTATTATACAATGAAATGGGCAGAATTGGTAGACCCGGAAAAAATTTTTTCAGATCGAACCGACAAGCCATATGTTGTGGTGAAATCTCTCCATGTTAAAAGCGGTTGATTCTCTCCGGTTTTGGCAGGCTGTCCTGAAACGCTTTCGGGGAGATGCCGTACTCTTTCTTGAAGGCGCGGTAAAAGCCAGAGTAGTCTCCGAACCCGAAGGCATCAATGCTTTCCGAGATATTTTGATGTTCCAGAAGCGCTTCCCGGCAGAGGGCAAGCCTTTTTTTGGTGACATACTGGTGCACGGAGATGCCAAGATTTTCACGGAAGGTGTGGGCAATATGGTACTTGCTCACAAAAAAGACCGCTGCGAGCCGATCAAGTGATAAATCCTCCCCGATATGATCTTCAATATAGTTCATAACATTTTGGTGCAGGGACAGTCCTGTCCTTTTGATTTTCGGATGATTCTGTTCATAAAGCATACGGTTGATATGGAGAATCAGGTTCTGGAGACACAATGCCGCCTGTGTCCTGCACCCGAAATGATCCGCGTGAAGTTCTTCAAGCATACGCAGGAGGAGGGATTGGAGCGTGTTGAAGGAATAGCGGTCATGGTGGAGGAGATAGGTGTTGTGCTTTTTTACGTACTGCGAAAGATAGCCATAATCCGGGGACAAGGACAGGATTTGGCTGAAATATGCGTCGCTGATCCACAGCACAAACCGCCGATAGGGAAGCTGATGGCTGTGGATAACAGGTCGGTGTGTGATTTTTGGAGGGATGAAGATGACGTCGCCAAAGGTCAGAGGACAGCGCGTTTGATCGATCTCTATGCTGACGGTACCCTCGAGAAAAAAATAAAATTCATAAAAATCATGGGTGTGCAAGCTTACCGTTGGCATATCGCGGTCGCAGTAGTAGTAGATCTCATAGTCCATAGACAGCATGTACTGCCTGGTCTGGAACGCAGTCTGAAGATTTTTTTTCATAGCGGAAGTTCCTTTCTGATGATAGAATAGCATAATACCGCAATTTTTGCAATGGATTGGACAACTGTTTCAATGGTATGCGCAGGGCAGTCTTTATATAATGGAAGAAAAAACAAGAACAGAAAATACAGGTATAAATATTCGGAAAGCGGGGACAGGACTATGGAAATGACTCTCAGGTGGTATGGAAGTAAATTTGACACGGTAACACTGAAACAAATTCGCCAGATTCCGGGCGTGACGGGCGTGATCACAACTCTGTATGACATGGCGCCGGGCGAGGTGTGGCGTCGGGAGCGCATTCGCGCGCTGAAGGATGAGGTGGAGGCGTCAGGGCTGCGCCTCGCGGGAATCGAGAGTGTGAACATTCACGACGCAATCAAGACAGGCGTGCCGGAGCGGGATCAGTATATTGCCAATTATATTGAGACGCTCGAGAACCTTGGGAAAGAGGACATCCATCTCGTGTGCTACAATTTTATGCCGGTATTTGACTGGACAAGGACAGAGCTTGCGAGAGTGCGCCAGGATGGCTCCACCGTGCTTGCCTACACGCAGGAAGCGGTCGATGCGCTCGACCCGGAGAAAATGTTTGCTTCAATTGCGGGGGATATGAACGGCACAGTGATGCCGGGCTGGGAGCCGGAGCGCATGGCGCATGTCAAAGAACTGTTTGCGCAGTATCGAAATGTGGATGATGAGAAGCTGTTTGCAAATCTAAAGTATTTTCTGGGCAAGATTATGCCTGTCTGTGACAAATATGATATGAATATGGCAATCCACCCGGATGACCCGGCGTGGAGTGTGTTTGGACTGCCGCGCATTATCATCAATAAGAAAAATATCCTGCGCATGATGGAGATGGTGGACAATCCGCACAACGGCGTGACATTCTGCTCCGGCTCCTATGGCACGAATCCGGAAAATGATCTTCCTGATATGATTCGTTCCCTAAAAGGAAGGATTCATTTTGCACATGTGCGGAACCTGAAATTTATCTCGCCGACAAACTTTGAGGAGGCGGCGCATTTGTCGTCAGACGGAAGTTTTGATATGTATGAGATTATGAGGGCATTGTATGAAATCGGATTTGATGGACCCATTCGCCCGGATCATGGACGCATGATCTGGGATGAGGTGGCAATGCCAGGGTATGGGCTCTATGACAGGGCGTTGGGGGCAGCATATCTAAATGGTTTGTGGGAAGCGATTGAGAAAGGGGCAAAGAGTTCATGATGACATTAGATAAAATAGGAATCCAAGATCGTTTCGCGTGGGAGAAAAAGGGATACAAGCTTCCTTGTTTTGATCGTGAGAAGATGATCGCAGCAACAAAGGAAAATCCATTTTGGGTACATTTCGGGGCGGGAAATCTGTTTCGTGCTTTTCAGGCAAATGTGGTGCAGCGCCTGCTGAATGAAGGGGTGCTGGACAGGGGGCTTGTCGTCGTGGAGGGATTTGACCATGAGATTATAGAAAAGGTATATTTTCCGCATGATAATTTAAGCGTTCTGGTGACGCTCAAGGCGGACGGCAGCGTTGAAAAGACGGTAATTGGCAGCATTGCGGAGGCGCTGGTACTGGAGCGGGAACAGACGGCTTCCTTCCAGCGGTTAAAGGAGATTTTTGCAAAGGATTCTCTGCAGATGGTGTCATTTACAATCACAGAAAAGGGGTACAGCCTTGTAGATGGCAAAGGAATGCTGCTTGAGTCTGTGGCAGCGGATTTTGAGGCAGGACCGCAGGCAGCGATGAGTTCTATTGGCAAAGTCACAGCATTATTGTATGCGCGCTATCAGTCTGGGAAAAAGCCCATAGCCATGGTGAGCATGGACAATTGTTCTCATAATGGTGATAAGCTGCGTGATGCAGTGTATGCGTTTGCAGAAGTGTGGACCCAAAATCATTTGGTGGAGGAAGGATTTTTGGAATATGTCCAGTCAAAAGACAAGGCAGCCTTCCCGTGGACAATGATTGACAAAATTACGCCCAGACCGGACGCATCTGTGGAGGAGATGCTGAAAAAAGATCAGATTTCCGGACTCGAACCAGTCATTACTTCTAAGAATACTTATGTGGCGCCGTTTGTCAACGCGGAGGAGTGCGAGTATCTGGTGATAGAGGATGTATTTCCCAATGGCAGGCAGGCGCTGGACAAAGGCGGTCTGATTTTTACGGAGAGGGAAACCGTTGACAAGGTGGAAAAGATGAAGGTTTGTACCTGTCTGAATCCGCTTCACACGGCGCTCGCCATTTTTGGGTGCCTGCTCGGATATCAGAAAATTTCAGATGAGATGCAGGATGCAGCGCTGAGAAAGCTTGTTGAGCGCATTGGTTATGAGGAGGGACTGCCTGTAGCGACCAACCCAGTAATCCTAAATCCCAAAGACTTTCTGGGCACTGTATTAAAAGTCCGCATTCCCAATCCATTTATGCCAGATACGCCGCAGCGGATTGCGACGGATACCTCGCAGAAGCTGGCAATCCGATTTGGAGAGACGATCAAGGCATATCATGCATCCAAACAGTATCATGTATCGGATTTAAAGATGATTCCGCTGGTATTTGCGGGGTGGATTAGGTATCTGATGGCGGTGGATGATGCGGGCAGATCCTTTGTGCTGAGCCCGGACCCGCTGCTTGAGACGCTTTGCCCGTATGTGGCAGGAATCCGATTGGGGAAAACAGCAGACGTGGAGACACAGATTCGTCCAATCCTGCAAAATAAGGCTATATTTGGTGTGGATTTATATGAGGTGGGTATGGCAAAGACAGTGTGTGACGATTTTCGAGAGCTGATCGCAGGGACAGGAGCAGTCAGGAATTTTTTACAAAGAATATGAGGAAACGCCAATGTGGCAGAAGGCTGCATTGGCGTTTGTTTTTGTTAAAGTG
>CAMWJQ010000327.1 GCA_947174615.1 uncultured Lachnospiraceae bacterium | reverse complement strand
GAATATGAACTACAGACAGCACAGACAAACCGAATGCTGTCAAATGGCGGGCTTGACACACTCTTTTTGACGACAAGTCTTGAGTATGCATATTTAAGTTCATCGAGCGTAAAAGAAATTGCTGCATTTCATGGAGATATCTCCCAATGCGTACCTGATTTTGTGGCTGACCTTGTATGTGAAAAAATGAAAATGAAATAGATATTGGAGGAATATTATGAGCAGCAGAATAGAGCAGCTAATTGATGAGATCGAGGAATACATAGATAACTGCAAATACAAGGCTTTTTCTACAGACGTAATCATGGTAAACAAGGCGGAGATTGATGATCTTCTGCGGGAACTGCGAATGAAAACTCCAGAGGAGATCAAACGATATCAGAAAATTATTTCAAATAAAGAAGCAATTCTGTCAGACGCTAGAAATAAGGCGGAGGAACTGATCAAAAATGCGACCGTTCAGACGACTGAACTAGTCAATGAACATGAAATTATGCAGCGAGCATATGAACAGGCAAATGAGATTGTGGCGATGGCAACCAACCAGGCCCAAGAGATTCTCGATAATGCAATGATCGAGGCAAACGGTGTAAAAGCCGCTGCAATGCAGTATACAGACGATATTCTTGCCAACCTTGAAAATATTCTAAAACAATCCATCGAGATCTCTACGCGTGATTATAATACATTAGTCGGCAATCTTCAGGAGATTGACCATGTTGTTACATCAAATCGGGCAGAGCTTGTGCCGGCGGACAATTCAGTCAATGAGACGCAGAATGCTGAAAACGCGGGAACGGACAGCATTGATGTTATATAAAATTATTTTAAGAGGAGAATATTGTGATGAAAAAAATTATTAAAAAGACCATTTCGGTCATTTTATCTATTGCTGTATTGACTGTATCGGTTTCAGTGATTCCTGTGAAAACAGCAAGTGCAGCAGAACCGATTGTCGTTGTGATTGATCCAGGACATGGCGGTCCCAATCTAGGTACAGACTATCTGCCAGTTCCAGAAAAGACTTATACGATGGCAGTAGCGCTGTACATGAAAGAAGAATTAGAAAAATTTCAGAACGTTCAAGTGTATCTGACACATACAGAGGATGTCAGGATGGATCTTGACGAGCGCGCCGCTTTTGCACAGGGCGTCGATGCTGATTTCCTCTTTTCACTGCATTTTAATATGTCGCTTTCCCATACCCTCTATGGCAGTGAAGTGTGGATTCCGTCAACAGGACAATTATACAGTCAGGGATATTCTGCTGCCAATGAATTTCTGACACAGTTTGAGGAGATGGGACTCTTTAACCGCGGCATCAAGACAAGAATTGGCAGCAACGGCAATTCAGATTATTATGGAATTATACGTGAGTGTTCGATTCGGAATATTCCTGCTGTGATTGTAGAGCACTGCCATGTAGATCATGCCAACGATACACCTTATATTCAGTCCCCGGAGGCGCTCAGGGAATTTGGTGTACGTGACGCGCAGGCAGTTGCACGATACTTCGGGCTTGTGTCCAAGGATGGAACAAAGGATTACAGCAGTTATGCCCCATTGGCAGTACCGGTTCCTGCAAGCCGCGTGCACAATGATACAACAGCGCCGGTGTATGTCAGTGCGAATTTATTGAATTATGACCAGACAGGGAAATATGCGACAGTCGAGCTGACAGCGCTTGACACGGAATCTCCGATTCAATACTATGCATATTCCTGTGACAATGGTCTTACATGGTCTGCTTTACAGCCGTGGGCAAAGGGCAGCGCGACTGTAACTGTTTCCCTCAATCTGGGATACGGCAAAAAAGATACGCTGATCTTTAAAGCATACAATATGTATGATATGAGCACTCAGTCCAATGTGATACAGCTTCCGTAATACGCTCAGTCATTAGAAAATGTGAATAAAAACAGCATCAGAAAAAATGGACGGGCTGGGTGAGAACAAAATAGTAGATGGAAGACAACAGCGTAATCAAAACTTTATGTTTCAGATAATGACCTAAAGAGAGCGATGATTTTTCGAGAAAACTGCTCGTCTGTAGAATGCAGGACACCCCGCCAAAGCAAAGTGCCGTCATAATCCAGAATACCTTCTGTGCAGGAAAAAGGGTAGTCGTATAGATTGCCTGAACACCGCCAATGATTTCCAGAAAACTTGACAGGACATTTTTACTATTATGGGATAGTGGCATAAAGTCAAGAAAAATTCGAAAGGCATTTGTGAAAGTAATATATCCACCCAGTATGATGAGTGCTTGTGTGTTGTCCATACATGATTTTTTGAGTGTTACTGCCAGTGAATTTTGAGACTGGGCAGAACGTGGTTGGATTTCATTGGAAGAGTGGGTATTCGTGTGCAAAAATCCCATCACAATGCCATAGACAGCCGGAATGCCGTACATGCCAAATACAAAGGGCAGTGTATTTTGATAGCCGCATTCGTGCAGTATAGGAATAATGATTCCCATAAAATATGCCGGACCGATATTGTTGCAAAAAGCAAGCAGTGTATTGGCTTCGGATTTGCTGATCTTCTGCGTTCCATACAGATCGCTTACTACCTTGGCTCCCATAGGAAAGCCGCAGAAAAAACCCATAAAGATTGCATACAGACCAGAACTGCTGTATTTGTAAATCTTTTTTAAAACGCGGCTGAGCATACTGCCAAGTTCTAAATCCGCACCACTGTATACCATAATGGAGCTGATCATCATAAATGGAAAAAGCGTTGGAACCATTTTGGCAGCCCATTGGTACAGTCCTTCATAAGCATATTGAAATGTCGCGTCAGGTCTGCTCAGTATGATAAGGATTAGCAGAAGATATGCCAGTGTTTTGAACAGCATACGAAACCTCCACATTCCCCAAGAAAGTCTGTTTATTATATTTTATAATAGGAGAACAGAATTTATGAATCGGATGAGACTGGATAAATTTTTATGCGACATGCAGATTGGAACACGAAGTTATGTCAAGGACTTGATAAAAAAGGGTCAGGTATCCGTAAATGATACACTTATCAGAAAACCAGATTTTCAAGTGAATACAGCGTGCGATCTTATTACCTGTATGGGCAATACCATCACCTACCAAAATCTGTATTATTATATGCTTCACAAGCCCTCTGGCGTTGTCACTGCCACCAGAGACAAGCATGTTCCTACTGTGATGACACTGCTTTCTGATGCCTGCGGAAAGAATCTGGCTCCTGTCGGGCGGCTTGATAAGGATACAGAGGGACTTTTGCTGATCACAAACGACGGTGAACTTGCCCACAATCTTCTTTCACCCAACAGACATGTGCCAAAAACATATTATGTGGAATGCACAGGAACACTTTCGGCAGATACTGTCACCTTGTTGGAAAATGGCGTGGAGATCGGAGATGAAACACCCACGCGCCCAGCTCAAGTAAAAGTGTTAACACAGTTGGCGGATTTCTATACAATGGAGCTAACCATAACAGAGGGGCGATTTCATCAAATCAAAAGAATGGTGCAGGCTGTCGGCGGTTCGGTTACATATTTAAAGCGTCTTTCGATGGGAACTTTATTATTAGATGAAAGCCTTCCAAAAGGTTCCTACCGAGCGCTCACAGAACAGGAAATTATGGGATTAAAAACACGATAAGGAGGACCGTGAATTGTCATCATCAAATGGCTTTCTTCCTATGACAATGGAAGAAGTGAAAGAACTTGGAATCAAACAGCTGGATTTTGTCTATGTCACGGGGGATGCTTATGTGGATCACCCTTCTTTTGGACATGCGATCATCACACGGCTGCTTCAGGCTCATGGGTATCATATCGGTATTATCGCACAGCCCGATTGGAAAAAGGATGACAGCATTGCAGTGTTGGGGACGCCACGTCTTGGTTTTCTGGTATCCTCCGGCAATATGGATTCTATGGTGAATCACTACTATGTGTCAAAAAAACATCGTGAGACAGATGCCTATACGCCTGGCGGTGTGCCGTACAAAAGACCAGACCACGCTACAGTCGTGTACAGTAATCTGATTCGCAGAAGCTTCAAAAATATTCCAATCATTATTGGAGGTATTGAGGCAAGTCTCCGACGCTTGGCACATTACGATTACTGGTCAGACTCCCTTAAGCGCTCAATCTTGCTCGACAGTCAGGCTGATCTTATCTCCTATGGCATGGGTGAGAAATCAATCATTGAAATTGCAGATGCACTAAACAGTGGTATTTCTGTAAAAGATTGTTCCTTTATCGCCGGAACCGTATATAAAACAAAGGATCTTTCAAGTTTGTACGACTATGAACTTCTGCCTTCCTATGATGCGATGGCTGCTGACAAAATACAATATGCCAAAAGCTTTAAGATACAGCACGACAATACAGATCCGTTCAATGGAAAGACACTGGTCGAACCATATCCTAATGGTGTGTATGTGGTTCAGAATGTACCGTCAAAACCGCTGTCCATGCAGGAGATGGATGATGTGTATGCCTTGCCGTATCAAAGGACGTACCATCCATCTTATGAAGCGCAGGGCGGGGTGCCGGCAATCTCTGAGATCAAATTTTCTCTGATCAGCAGCCGCGGGTGCTTTGGCGGCTGCAATTTCTGTGCGCTTACATTTCATCAAGGGCGCACCATACAGGTGCGCAGCCATGAATCTATTTTGGCAGAGGCAAATTTAATTGTGCAGGATCCTGACTTTAAGGGATATATTCATGATGTAGGCGGTCCGACAGCAAATTTCAGGCAGCCATCCTGTCAGAAACAGATGCAGGTTGGTGTCTGCAAGCACAGACAATGCCTGTGTCCTAAACCCTGTCCCAATCTGGAAGTAGACCATTCGGACTATTTGTC
>CAMWJQ010000326.1 GCA_947174615.1 uncultured Lachnospiraceae bacterium | reverse complement strand
GGCTGTTTCAGCTTTCTTGGCACCGCATAATAAAGCAGTACCACCACCGGAAAAAAGATCAAAAACTCATAAGATGTAAACTGCATCGTACTTTTCCTTTATTCTTCACCGCTCTTGGGGCTGCGGCGTAATCTGTTTCTGTAAAATGTGAGGAGTTGAAAATAAATCTTGAATTTGAGCGACGACTCGAGATGCATCGCCGCCAGCCGTTTCTGCTCCTCATCAAACGTATTCTGATAATAAATATTGTCTTGAAAATCAGGAAATTCCTGCTTGATTCCCTCCGCGAGCTTTTTTAAGAACTTCACTTTAGGCTTCCTCACGCCAAGCATATACGTAAACAGTGTATTCATATAATAAAGCTTCGAGAACGCAAACTCAAACTCCTGCCTGTACGATTTATAGATCCCGCACCGGCGTGCCTCCTCAATCAGCTTCTTTCCCATCAGAAGCCTCGCCTCGCACTTTTCCTGACTGATCGCATGAACCGTGGACAGATCGTGCTGATAATAATAGTACAGTGGTTCCTCCACCTTCTCAAAATGTGTGAAATGCAGCATCCAGATTGGGGAAGCACAGTTGTCCTCATAGAAGGTCCGCTCAGGAAACCGCAGCGCATAGGTATCAATCACCGCTTTTTGGTACACTTTGATCACCATGCTGCCGGGATTCATGACAAGCTTTTTATACTGCTCATGACCGAGCACGCCCGTCTGATCGATGGTGTTATTCGGCATCAGCTTTCCGACGGTCATCGTGTGGGTATCTACCATACAGTAATCACACCCGACGACATCCGCCCCGGTTTTCTCCGCCTTTTTGATGAGTTTCTCATACATATCCGGCGCCACCCAGTCGTCAGAATCCACAAAACCGACCCACCTGCCGCGCGCGATCTCAAGCCCCTTGTTGCGGGCGCCGCCCTGCTTTAGATTCTCAAAGGACTGTACCACCTTGAACTTCCACGGATAATTCGACTCATACTCCCTGAGAATCTCAAGGGATTCATCGGTCGAGGCATCATCCACCGCGATGATTTCATAGTCCGCAATTGTCTGCTGCACCAATGAATCCAGACAAAACCGAAGTTTATTGTCAGCCGCCATATTATATACCGGCACGATGATACTAAGCTTCATCCCATCTCACCACCTTCCCAACACTCCCAAAAGCCGTAACAGTACAGCCTTCAGCTTCCTGTTACAGGCATCAAGCCATACAAAACCGCTTCGCGATGGCTTGATCCATCTCAAGCATGATGCTATATCACGAACTTTGCAGCAAGTGCAAAGTTCTGAGTTGAACTGTTCCTAAAAAGCCTCAGCGCTCCTTCACAATCTTTCCGTTTTCCACCCTGAATACCATATCGCACTTTTCAATTGTCTGTAATCGGTGCGCTATAATAACAAGCGTTTTTTTACCGTGCAGTCTGTTGATGGATTCCATGATCGCCGCCTCCGTGTCATTGTCGAGCGCAGAAGTCGCCTCGTCCAGGATCAGCACCTCCGGGTCATGATACAGCGCCCGCGCAATCCCGATGCGCTGCCGCTGCCCGCCCGAAAGCCGGATGCCGCGCTCACCGATACCTGTATGAACACCGTCGGGCAGCGTTTTCACAAATGTGTCAAGCTGTGCTTCCCGGAGTGCGTGCCACAGCTTTTTGTCATCAATCTCCTCCTCCGGAATACCAAACGCCACATTTTTCCGGATGTCTGCATCCAGCAGGAAAATCATCTGCGGTATATATCCTACATTTGCAAGCCACTCGCGGTAGCGCTCCTGAATATCCACATCGTCCGCCAGCACCCTGCCGCACTGCAGTTTCAGCAGTCCCAGCAGAATATCTATGATCGTCGTCTTTCCCGCGCCGCTTGCCCCCACAACACCGATGGATTTGCCAATCGGAAAGGAGACTGTGGCATGGTCAAAGATCAGCTTGTCCGAGTTCGGATAGTGATAGGTGATATCAGACAGTCGGACTTCCCGCGTGACCGGGAGCTTCTCCTTTGCGACGACTGCGTAGGAAATATCCGTGTGCGCCTCGTCCGTCTCCTCGACAAGATTGTCGCTCACATTAAAGAAAAACGGCTCGTTGAACGCCATGCTTGTAATCTGGTTATTGATGCGGCTCGCCGCAGGCAGCAGACGCATCGCCGCGATGCCAAACGCCGCAAACAGCGAAACCATCCCAGACACATCCGCCCCTGACACAATCAGTGCCATGATATAGCCAAGCAGCCCTGCCATACACACGGTCTCGATCAGCAGTTTGGGTGTGTTGTTAAACAGACTAAACCGCTCCATCGCCTTCACATATCCCTCGCCGACCTTGCAGTACTCGCCGATAAAATACTGTTCGCGCCCTGCGACCTTGATCTCCTTGATGCCTTGTACCGTCTGAGAAATCCACGCAAACATGGACGCGCCGAAATCCTGATTCTCCTTTCCGGTGCGGTTCATAATCGGCTTCACAATCTTCTTGATCACGATTAACGTCGCAACCAGCAGCACAGCGATGACCACTGTCATCAACGGGTCCTGCATCGCCAGCGCAATCACCAAAAATAACGCAACAATCATCTCCGAGGCAATCTGCAAAACAGCCATGATCAGTGCATACATATTGCTGACATCTGCCGTGATGCTGCGCTGGATAACTGCCGTCTCCGCGTCCAGATAATATTCGTACTCGCGCCGCACAAAATTTTTCATCAGGCTCGATGCTGTCTTGAACTGATTGCTGTACACAAACCGGTACAGACTCCTCTGAAATAAAAATTGAAAACTGTTCTTCGCGATATATAACACGATCAAAAACAAGATCGCAAACACCGAAAACTGCACGGTATCCTGCAGACTGAGCACGCTGCTGATCTTTTGATAGGTCGCTCCCTGCTCTAACGCCACCGGGTCTAAGATGAGCTGCACCACTGCCATCACCATCATCACCGCCCCGGTTTCAAGCCCCGCCGAGACAATCATCATCACAAACAGCCGCGCCATGGCGCCCTTTTGTTTTTTGTCCATCAGTATATTGATCTTTTTGATTATTTTCAGCATCTTTTATCCTTGTGATCCTCCTGTATTTGTATATGCCATATTCCAGATATAATCATCCAGCTGCCGCTCTGCGCCAAAAATCTTCTTCATAATATTCTTCAAATCAGAACCTGCCTTCTTCTTACATACTATTATACACTGTTTTTCAAATACCACAATCTCCTTTGTTATTTTTATTGATCCGCCAGCGCAAGCCCTGCCTTCTTATTATATGCATGTTTCTCCGGGTCCTCATAGGCATCCCAGAACGATGCGCCGAGATTGAGCTTCTCCTCGACAAAATCCATGTTGTTCATCGCTGTGGTGACGATCGACACCGCCCGCTTGATGTGAAGCCCCTCAAAAAAGTTCAGCACCTCCACCGGGAACCGCCCGCGCAGCACCACCGCATCCGGACAGAGCGCCTCATAGTCAATCGTATCTCTCGGGTGCGGTTTGATCAGCACTCTGCAGCCTTGGCAGTACTGCGCTATGACATCGAGACAGACCCGTTTGCGCGCCTCCACATCAACCGGGTGCGGCTCTGTCAGAAAGCACGCAAACGCCTCTCCTTCCCGGGAAGGTTTTAGCTGCTGTGCCAAGGCGTCTGCATCCTCGATAAACGCCTGTATCATCAGCTTTTTCTGCTCGGGAGTCAGCGCCCGTTCCAACGGCTTTCTCGGCACCTCGACAAAGCGCGGACAATCTGTCGGCACGACGCTGCGGTCATTGATCTCCATGTCAAGGCAGTACTTTCCCCAGCCATTCATGATAAAGATGAGATTGTGGCGCGAAAACCATGTCTTTAGCCGGAAATGCCCATGATTTGCGACATAGGCATCATCCAGATTCTTGAGACAGTCCAGCCCGTCCTCCACCGCATGATAATACAGATGTTTGTAATTCAGATAATAGCCGACCGGGTCGCTGTCACAGAACACATAAATGTCCTCATATGCCGCAAAGTCAATGACCTCCATATAAGGGCGCTCGCATTTTGCGAGCTTCTTGGTGAAAATCATACGGTTTATCATATGTTTCAGAATATTGCTGTAATTTTTTCTGTACTTGGCAAGCTCCGGGAAAAAATCCTCCCGCTTCTCGTCGAGCGCGATGACATTCTGAAAAATACCTGTTTTTGCAAGCCTGTCCCCCAAATGCTCAAAGTCTGTCGAGACAGAACTCAGTGCGATATCCGCCTTTTGATACACCGTTTTGGATGTTTCCCGCACCAGCTTCATCTCTTTTAACACTGCCACATACACATGATAAAAAGTATGGCATATATAAATCCTGCTCTTCGTTTTTGCCTGTTTCACCGCTGTCACCTCCCGTCTGTTGAGATCTTCTGTTTTGTATCCTGTCTAGTAAATTGATATCCACGCCTCGGCGCAATGAGCGGCGCCGGACTGAGCGGTCCCTCCTGTTCCGGCAGCGCTTTCCCATCAATAAGCCCCTCGCAGAACCGATAAAGCCTGTCTGCCGCCTCTTTGGGATTCCATGTGCTCACAATCGTCTCATAGGCACTGGCGCCCAATCTCTTTTGCAGTGCCAAGTCCCTGCACAAACCAAACACCTGTTCTTGAAATTCCCGATAACGTCCTGTCCTGTAGACAAGCCCATTCTGCCCATGCCTGACAAGAAACGGAACAGCCCCGATGCCGCTCCCTGCCACGACTGCGCAGGCGCTGTTCATTGCCTCATTCAAAACCGCGCCCCCCCCTTCTAAATAATTGCTCGTAAACAGAAAAATATTGACTTCTTCCAGAAACCGGCGGACATTATGCGGCGGCTGGAATCCATGAAACGTTTTTTGAT
>CAMWJQ010000325.1 GCA_947174615.1 uncultured Lachnospiraceae bacterium | reverse complement strand
CAGCTTATAAGTAATTGAGGTGTGAATTATAACAGATTTTGCACACAAAATGCTAGAAGGCAAGCATTTTGGCGCATGATTCCCGCTACTTTGGCGTAGGTGTGAAAAGGAACTCAATAATTATCGAAACACAATTCTCAACACACCACTCTCACATTTTCCTCGCCAAATAAATCCCGAAGCCTGTCGAGGGCTGCGCCGTCCGCCTTGATGTTGCGATTGGGCGGCAGCGTCTTTTTTTGACGTGTTTCTTCTATATAAATAGTAACGCTGTCAATTCCCTCTGAATCATAGATGGCGTCAAACAGCGCAGACTCCTGATCGAGATAGGTGTTCATATCCGGAAACTTGATCCATACCTTTCTCGGAATCTCATCAAATGAAGTGATGCTCTCACAGATTAATTTGCCGTCGCGCTCGTCCTCCACCTTCACTCTGCCCTCGATCAACACCTTATTGTCTTCCAAAATTTTTGCGGAATATTTTTCATACGCATTTGGAAACACGATTATCTCCACGCTCCCAACCAAGTCCTCCAGTGTGAGAAATGCCATAATCTTATCCTGCTTCGTATATTTGATCTTCTTGTCCACAATCATGCCGCCGACAATCGCTTTTGCATTGTCCTCCACATGCGTCTGTCCAGTCTCCTCATCGAGATAGAAATCCGAGGTCTTTGCTGAAATGCGTTTTTCCCACAGCGCTTCATACTCCTGCATTGGATGACCGCTCACATAGAAGCCCAGCACTTCCTTCTCAAAACTGAGCAGAAGCTCCTTCTCATACTCCCCTACATTGGGCATTGGAATCTCAAGCTCTTTTTTATCCTCCTCCGAAACAATGTCAAACAGAGACATCTGCCCTGCTGTCACACCGCGCTTGCTGTGTACAATGCTGTCAAGAATCTGCCCATAGACACTCATCAACTGCTTTCTGGTCGCGCCAAAACTGTCAAACGCCCCCGCCTTGATAAAATTCTCGATGGCACGCTTGTTGAGTTCGACATTCTGTGTCCGCTCTATAAAATCTTTCAAATCCTCAAATTTTCCGCGTGCATTCCGCTCGGCTGTAATCTGATCAATGACTGTTCTGCCGACACTCTTGATCGCATTCAGCGCGTAACGTATCGCACCGTCTGAAACAGAAAATCCACACTCTCCTTCGTTGATATCGGGCGGCAGGATCTGAATCCCCATCCCTTTGCAGACCATGATATATTCCGAAACTTTCGAGGCATTGTCAATCACTGAGGTCAATAATGCCGCCATAAATTCCACCGGATAATAATATTTTAAATACGCGGTCTGGTACGCGACAACCGCATAGCACGCCGCATGGGACTTGTTAAACGCATATCGTGCAAAATCCATCATCGTCCCGTAAATCTGATCTGCCACCGCCTCGGAAATGCCGCACGCCACGCAGCCCGGTACGCCCTCCTCGGCATTGCCATGCACGAAGTTTTTGCGCTCCTGCTCCATGACATACGCCTTTTTCTTGCTCATCGCACGCCGCACCAAGTCGCTGCGCCCCAGCGTATACCCGCCAAGATCACGCACGATCTGCATCACCTGCTCCTGATAGACGATACATCCATAGGTGGGAGCGAGAATCGGCTCCAGCTGCGGGCAGGCATAGGTGACTGCGCCGTGATTGTTTTTTCCGCGGATATATGCCGGAATGAAATCCATCGGTCCCGGACGATAGAGCGAGATTCCTGCGATAATATCCTCCAGATTCTGCGGTTTTAACTCCTTCATAAAGTTCTTCATGCCCTGACTTTCAAGCTGGAACACGCCGTCTGTCTTTCCGGTTCCAAGGGACATCAGCACTTTCTTATCATCATAGTCAATGGCATCGACATCAATGTGAACCCCGGTTGTTTTCTCCACATTATCCACTGCATCCTTGATCACTGTCAAGGTACGCAGACCCAGGAAATCCATTTTTAACAGTCCCAGCTCCTCGATCGTAGTCATCGTAAACTGTGTTGTGATGGCGCCGTCACTTCCGCGAGACAGTGGTACAAACTCGTCTGCGGGCTTCTGGCAGATCACGACGCCTGCTGCATGCATCGAGGTATGGCGCGGCAGTCCTTCCAATCTTTTGCACATATCAATCAAATACTGCACCTGCTCATCCTGCTTGTACATCGCCCGAAACTCAGGATTCATCTCCAATGCGCGCGTGATACTGACTGGCGCGTTGTTTTCACTCGGTATCATCTTGGCAATCCCGTCCACATAATTATACGGAAGGTCCAGCGCGCGCCCGACATCGCGGATCACACCCTTTGCCGCCATTGTACCGAAGGTTACTATCTGCACCACCTTATCATGCCCATATTTCTCACTGACATAATCAATGACCTCCTGCCTGCGCTCATAGCAGAAATCAATATCAATATCGGGCATGGATACACGCTCGGGATTCAGAAAACGCTCAAACAGCAGACTGTAGCGGATTGGATCAATATTTGTGATATGAAGGCAGTACGATACAATGCTGCCTGCTGCCGATCCCCGCCCCGGTCCAACCGGAATATCATGTTCTCTCGCCCAGTTGATAAAATCCCAGACAATCAGGAAATAATCGACATAGCCCATCTTCTGAATAACATCTAACTCATAGTCGAGCTTTTCCCTGATCGTTCCATCATCCTCCGGATAGCGCTCTCTCAGTCCATCCACACAGAGCTTGTTGAGATATCGCCACGAGTCATACCCCGTCGGCACCTCAAATTTGGGCAGCTTCGTCACGCCAAACTCAATCTCCACATTGCAGCGGTCCGCAATCATCGCTGTGTTGTCGATCGCCTGCTGCGCATAGGGAAACAGCTCGCGCATTTCCAGCTCGCTCTTGACATAATACTGCCCCCCGTCGTAGCGCATACGATCCTCGTCCGAAACTTTTTTCGCGGTCTGGATACACAGCAGAATATCATGCGATTTCTCGTCCTCCGCATATGTATAGTGAATGTCGTTCGTCGCCACAAGCGGTATGCCCAGCTCCTTGCTCAAACGCAGCAGTGCAGTGTTGACTGTACGCTGATCTGGAATCCCGTGATCCTGCAGCTCCAAAAAATAATTCCCTTTTCCAAAACAAGCCTCATACTTGAGCGCGGTCTTTTTTGCCTCCTCATACAGCCCCTTTGCCAACAGCCTTGGCACCTCGCCCGCAAGGCACGCGGAGAGCGCGATAATCCCCTCATGGTACTGTTCCAGGACCTCCATGTCCACACGCGGCTTATAATAATACCCCTCTGTAAATCCCTTGCTCACGATTTTCATCAAATTGGCATAGCCGATGTTATTTTCTGCCAGCAGTACCAAATGATGATAGCGCTCCTCCCCGCCGCCAGCTTCCTTGTCGAAACGCGAATTGGGTGCGACGTATACCTCGCAGCCGAGAATCGGCTTGATATCGTTTGCCTTCGCTTCTTTATAGAAATCAATCACGCCGTACATCACGCCATGATCGGTGATTGCCGCACTGTCCATGCCAAGCTCCTTGACACGTTTGACGTATTCTTTAATTTTGTTGGAGCCGTCGAGGAGACTGTACTCCGTATGCACATGCAGATGTGTAAATGCCATCATTTCCTCCTGTTCTCAGATGTATTTTCTTATACAATTTAAAATCCTTTTCATCATAACACCATCACTAACGTTCCCGCACCGATCAGGATACACCCAATCAGTGATTTGGCACTGAACTGTTCATGCAGAATGACAAATCCAAGCACCAGCGTAATGACAACACTCAGTTTGTCAATCGGAACCACTTTAGACACCTCGCCAAGCTGCAGTGCCCGATAATAGCACAACCATGATGCCCCTGTCGCAAGCCCTGACAAAATGAGAAAAATCCAGCTCTTTCTCTCAATCTGTGCGATGCCGCCCTGTGTATTTGTCAAAAACACCATCGCCCATGCCATCACAACTACGACCACCGTTCTGATGGCAGTCGCAAGATTCGAGTTTACACCCTCTATGCCAATTTTTGCCAGTATAGAGGTCCCTGCTGCAAACACAGCGGACAACAATGCAAATAGTAACCACATGAATGAAATCTCCCGCAAATACAGTCAATGCACCTTTACACCACCACCTCCACAATGCACTTTCCGCCAAATACAATTTCTTGTATTCCGGTTTTTTTATTCTTGTTAAAATTAAAACTCAACAGATACCCCGTCTCTGCTCCATAGTAATCCAGATATTCAAATAATTGCTGTTTGCCCCGCTGGTGATAATCCTCTCCCCGCCATAGTTTCAGCTCGATAATATGCTGTCTGCCGCGATAATCTATGATGATATCTGTGCGCCTTGCATCCCTTGTCTGCGCTTCAATATAATAATTTCCCGTCCCGTTTATAATCGGCTTTAAATATAACAAGAAGATTTTTCTGCCCTGCTGCTCGATAAATCTCTGGTCGCTGTCCGCATAGATTTCCGTAAAATACTGATAAAATTTTTCCATCACCAGCTTCATTTGAAGCATCCCGTCTATAATAAATTGATTCCTTTCCACCTGCTGTGTCTGTCCAAGCGTGTCATCCAGAACCATCTCCGAGAGAAACAGCGCCTATAATTTCGTCTTGAATATGCGGTTTCCAATTGCCACCGCTCTGTTATTTTCCTTGAAAAAGCCATATGTCACGCCCAGATCAATCAGATAATTGCCCCGCTCAAACGGATACATCCTCCCGAAAATAGTATGAAACAGCTTCCAAGCTTATCTATACTATACATGAAAATAAGGATAAATACAATGAACAGTTGAAATGATCCAAAAACGCACTTCACGTTTTGCCGTTTTAATTGCTGCCAAAAAAAGGACATCTCCGGTTACAATTCACACCAACGCCAGTTTTTATCAGCTTATAAGTAATTGAGGTGTG
>CAMWJQ010000324.1 GCA_947174615.1 uncultured Lachnospiraceae bacterium | reverse complement strand
AAGACGGCATACGATATCTAGTACGGTCTCGTTGGCTCGGAGATGTGTATAAGAGTCATGTATATAAAGATGGATTCTGATTATATTGATAAATTATATTCTACTTTTGATAGAGAGGAATATAGTCTTAAATATATTGAAAAGAAGGATTCTACTACATATCAGGAAAACAACGTGAGCGTAACCTTGCCTGGAGATACAAATCCTACGTCATTGAGATTTCAAGCAGTTACTGTCATAAGTGTTGATATGGATACGGAACCGACAGGGACAACTTTGAATCTAGCACAGGGTCCGTTAAGTCTTTCTAGTAGTAATAATAATCCATATAAATATATTAATAGTACAACTCCAGATGTGATAAAGATTTATAGAGAGTATGCCCCCAATATGTTAAAGGAGCATACAGATAAGCTGAATAAATTCAATGCCGATATGAAGGTTTACACAGATGTATTAGATGGTATTGTTGCGAAAGGAGCTAATGTAACTCAACAGGATGTAACAAATTGGAATAATGCAAAAACAGAGATCGAAAGGTTAAATGATACAAATGATGATTCTTATAGAACTATATCCAAGACATTTGCGGACATCCGTTCAACAGAATCCGCAATTGATGGAGATAATAACAGCCTTCAGGATCTTGTTGATTATACAATTTGCCAGAGGATGAACAGCGGAAGCACTTCTTTGAAAAAATATGCTCTCAAACGTCTGACAACACCGACAGATGCCATTGTTTATGTACCTGTAAATATCAGCGGTCAGGGACCAGACGGGAGTCAGGTAAATGATACAGAAGGCTATTTGGCAGGTGGTAAAGCTACAATAAAGGGTATTAAATCAGACGCATTTAATCCCAAAGTAGATCATACAGATGATAATGATGGAGAAGTAGGAACTTTAACGATTCCGCCATCTGTAACATTTATTGGAATAAGGGCATTTGCAAATTCAAATTACTTAAAAGATGTGACAATAGATGACAGCAACTGCAAAATTTTGGGTGACGAGGCTTTTTCAGGCTGTGTACATCTTGGCTCGATCAAATTTACAAGCGGCAATTCGAAGCTTGCGACAATTGGTCGTATGGCATTTTATAATACTTCGTTAAATAGTATTGTCTTTCCTGAATATCTGGAGAAAATCGGTGCAGGATGTCTATATCTTTCAGGTATTGCAGAAATGACAATGGGAGGACTTCGAAACGGCATATTAGAAATCGAACCTTATGCATTTTTTGGCTGTGACAAGCTGAGTAAAGTAAATTTTGCAGGTGAAAGTACAGACTTTAAGATTGGAAGGGCTGCATTTGCCTTGACTGCGGATCAGGATGGAGGAGCGCTTGTTGATTTTGCTTTTCCTTCCTATATGAATCGATTACAGCAGGGCAATGATGAAAACGATAATGACTTTATTCTCGCGGGCAGGGAAAGCCTCAAGACAGTAGTCCTTCCCGGAAGACTTGGAAACAGTGTGTCTGAGGATACGGGAAGAAAAGTGCCTAATAATACATTTGCAGGCTGTAAGAATCTTGAGTGTGTTGAATTTCCTAAGGACGCATACAATGCAACCTATGATCCTAAGGAACTGTTTGCAGGCGTGTACAATGAACAATTTTATGTTAGAGGACCTGAGTCTGGATCTGGCAGTGGTTCTGTAGCAGAGCCTAGAAAGTGTACATGGAACGCGATCCCCGGCTATCGTACAGCGGATGGCAAGGAGGGCGTTGTACCATATGTCTATACAGGTGCAGACGGCAAGGAGCACATGGAAATCGGTGTCGGTGAGGAGAGTCGTGACGACTATATTGCAACCATTGACATCCTTGATGCGAACGCAAAGACAGCCAGTCTGTCAGGCTATACAGAGAACCATCCGACAGGAAACCCGCTTGCTGTAGTGGTTCCGGAGACCGTGGGCGGCTATACAATCGTGGAGATTGCAGACGGCTGCTTTGAGGATGTAAGCGATATTATCTACAAGGTTATCATATCAGACGGAACTGTGAAAAGGATCAATGCCAATGCATTCAGGGGCTGCAGTAAGCTCCAATGGGTAGAGCTTGGCGATTCTGTGAGCTTTATCGGCGCCAATGCCTTTGAGGGTTGTAAGAGTCTTGAAAATGTATTTTTCAGCCAGACACAGACAGCGCTTTTCGGCGATGAGGATTCCTACTGGAAGGATGCATTGACAATAGAGGCGAATGCCTTTAAGACCGGGTCGGATTTCCTCACATTCCATGGAGCAGTCCATCCGGAATATGCGCCGTATAAGCTGGCGATGAGTGAGGAAAGCAAGTCCATGACAGGGTCAAGCCTCCAGATTTGCTACAAGACGGATGCGCCGACAAACCTTACCATCATGCGTGACAATGCGACAGGGTTGAGCACTCTGATCGACTATCCTCATTATGAAGAGATTGATACTATCAACAAGAACCTGATTCAGATGTGGGCAAACGGTGACAGCGGATATAGTATCACGGACAAGTTCGAAGAATGGAATAGTCTGAGAAATACGACGGACCCGAACTATGCGGAGAGACCATACAACAAATATAAGAATTTCAGCGAGGAAGACATTCCGTTATATACGCTTTTTATGACTATACCAAGAGGTGTTGACAGCATTGATGCGAACGCATACTACAATGAGACGCAGAATGCAAGTGATTTGGCATATCTGGGCAGAAGCTATACACCGGAGACAAAGTTAAGCAACGGCAAAGAGATTGAGATTGGTATTAAGGGAGAGACTGACGGACTAGAAAGAAATATCAACCAGAAACGCAGTTATAGCAGATATGGTGATGTCAGAAGTGTGTACTCTGATGATAAGTACGTTGCAGAGAAGGATTTGGACGAATTTGGACAGAAGGCCGGCTTGTTCAGCGGATTCTTGGCTGAGTCTGAGTTAAGCACCAATATTACAAGGATTACGGATGATATGCCGGGAATTATATGGCGTACTTATAACGGGCATGATTATGTTGAAAATTCCGTGATCGGCAACGATTATCTGACAACGATTGATTTAAAGACCATAAGATCACTTCCAGACTATGCGTTTATGAGCTGTGAGAACCTGCTGTCAACCTCATATGGTCCACAGATGCAGGAAATCGGAGCGTTGCCGTACAGAAACTGTAAGAATCTGACCAATATTTCCATTCCGGCAGAAAATCCATATGTGCAGTTTGGCAATATGATTCTGTTTCGGAAAACCCAGACACCAGCGAACGGACTTGAGATTATTCAGTGTCTTGAAGGAAGAGGCAGCGGCAGTGGAGCGAGTGGTTCGTTCAAGGTAGGGGTGGATTCGGGCGATCCGCTTCTGGCAAATGTTGTGAGCATTGACAATGAAGCATTTTCATACTGTGAAGAGATTACGGAAGTGGACTTGACAGCATCTTCTGTCACACAGATTCCAGAGAGGTGTTTCTATAAGTCTGAAAAGCTTGGGACAGTGAAGCTTCCAGAGAGCATTGAGACGATTGGCGCGGAAGCGTTTCTTGATACCAGCGACAACATGGAAATTACAATCCCCAACCCAAGCTGTGCGATTGGAGAGACTGCTTTTAACTTTGACGGCAACCGCAAGGTTACAATCAGAGGACCGCAGTATGACGCTTCAGGTACAAGGAACAGTGCAATTTATAACTTCTATCTGAAAATGAAAGACAAGCTGAGACCACAGGGCAAGGAAGAGAACATTATCTTTGTCTCAGAAGACAAACATAAAGTGACGTTTATTGACTACGATACATCTCTCATCGTGGACCCGGATGTTCAGAATCCTCAGTATGTAGATCATGAGGCAGATGCGATTTGCGTAGCAAAACCAGAGCGTTCAGGATATGAGTTCTCTGCATGGAAATGTATCTTGTCAGATGGTACACAGTTTACAGGATCAGGAGATCCATGGTTAAGAGTCACAGAGGACAGAATCATTCAGGCGGTCTATACGCCAAATTCAAATATTGTTGTGCCGGACGGTAATGATTATACATTGACAGTCGTAAATGGTACTGCAAATAACAGAACAGAGCCGATTACTGCAAAAGGGGGGGACAGAATCTTAGTTGCAGCACAGAGCAGAACGGATGGAAGCCAGTTTACATACTGGACAGTGGAGCCGGCGTCTTATGCGAATTTACTGGTTGACGGGGTTTCTGCTGCAAGCACGACATTTATCATGCCAACTGAAAATGTGACATTGACAGCGAATTTCAGCGGCGGTTCCGGCGGAAACACGCCAAGCCCAGACGGCAGATATACCGTTACGGTTGTGAACGGCACAGGTGGCGGACAGTTTGCACCAGGTACAACGGTAACAATTACTGCAAATACGCCAAATAAAGGCGCTTCCTTTGTGAACTGGACAACAGCGACAGCAGGTGTGACGCTTGCCAACGCAAATTCGGCAGTGACGACATTTGTGATGCCTTCCTCGAATGTAACGGTGACGGCAAACTTTAGTGATGGTACAGGCGGACAGCCAGGCGGTGACAGCGGAACGAAATATAAAGTAACTGTCAACTATGGTTCAGGAAGCGGCGAGTATGCAGCAGGTGCGACAGTCAATATCTCTGCATATGCACCGGAGTCCTCCAGCAGGGTATTCTCTAAGTGGACGACCAATAACTCTGGATTAGGATTTGCAAATGCAAATTCCGCAACGACATCCTTTATCATGCCGGCGGCGGATGTAACTGTAACGGCAAATTATAAACTGCGGTCTGATGATGATGACGATGATGATGACAGACCGTCAAGGAGACCAGGAACCAACACGAATACGACGACGGTTGATAACAGACCCGGAAGTTAGTAAAAAACAAAAGGTACAACAGGAACTGTGACAAATCCGTCAAATGAGAATGCAGCGAACACGAACAAAAATGACTGCAACAAGATTAAT
>CAMWJQ010000323.1 GCA_947174615.1 uncultured Lachnospiraceae bacterium | reverse complement strand
TTACTTGTCACAAGTAATTTCTGAACAGTTCCTTAATATTTAAAATCCCGAACCGTTACAAAATCCCATCTATAGATTGCCTCCTCGTCTAAAATCTGTTATACTGTCTATAAAACATGTATATCCAAACAATTTGCATCTTTTTACATAAAAATTTTTTAAGGAGGTGTCCGACCATGATTCGATCTAAAAAAATATTAACCGGGCTTTTGACAGCGGCGTTGATTCTTGGCAGCCATCCTGCAGTGAATGCATCTGTCTATGCTTCTGAACGGCAAAAGACAGGAAATTCTGCCGAAGCTGCAGCTGAGTCTGTGAAAAGCACGGAATCTGCTTCGGAATCTAAGAAAGGCACAAAGACTGCTTCTGAACAAAGCATGGAAACCACTTCGGAATCCCAGGGCAGCAAGGACGCTGAATCGAATCCCGAGACGCAAAATAAGAATGAAAATGAGGCAACTTCTCAATCTGTAGAGAACACCGAATCAAAACCGGATACTGCATCACAAGATTCCGCCGAAACTGCAGCGGAATCCGAGAAGAACTCCGAGACTACTGCCGATGCCGGTTCTGAAAAGAACTCTGAATCTACTTCCGAAGCTGATTCCGAAAAGAACTCCGAGACTGATTCCGAGGCTGATCCTGAAAAGAACTCTGAATCTACTTCCGAAGCTGATTCCGAAAAGAACTCTGATCCTGCCTCCGAAACGGAATCTGAAAAGCATACTGAGCCAGCTGCCGAAACGGAATCTGAGGAAAACACAGAAACTGAAACGGAATCCGAAACCGAGACAGAATCTGGTACGGAGTCTGAAAATACCGAAACCCAGACGGAGACGGAAACCGCTGAGGGTCTGTCTGAAGAAGATCGTGATTCTTCCGTACCTGCGGACGTCTTTAAGGTCATCCTTCCGACAATCCCAGAGGACGACACAACATTTGATTATATTTTAGATCCCCAGGGGCTGATTGAGCTGACCGACGCCAAGAAGTATGGCGGTACAGACGAGGTGGCGTTTGAACACGGCAAGACGTTGTACTTCAAGACCTCCAAATCAGATGACGGCAGACCCGTCTACGACAATAACAGCAATGCGCTGACTGTGACAAATATGAGCAGCCGTGAAGTCAAGATTACCGTAAAAGCGACCATTGCCCCTTCAGAAGGCGTCACCATGTCCGAAAGCAGCACTTTTGGTGCTGATGACACTTCCGCCAGCATTTATCTGGCATTGACGGACGGCACAAATACCATCCCTATCACTGCAGATGCCGCAGTTCTAAACGCAGTGATCGACGCACCCAAAGATGCCTATGAAACTGTCTGGGATGGAGAAAAAAACGTATATGAACTCACAGATCCCGCTAAGAAAGACGACTATGACGGTTTTCAAACCTATTCATTCTGGCTGACTGGCGCCTGCAACGCAAATGCCGACTGGTCAAACGTTGAAGGTCAGATTCCAGAAGTGTATGTTGTCTGGGAAGTCGAATAAAATATCGTCCGGAAAGCAGAATAAACCAATATTTAGAAACTGTTCGGAAATAAAAATGAGGCTGTCAGGAAATCAGCCCCATTTTTATTATTTATAAATGATTCTAAATTTCCACAATCCACCCTGCAGGCGCCTCGATGCGCCCCATCTGGATTCCGGTCAATGTATCATATAATTTCTTGGTCACAGCCCCCATCTCATTCATGCCAGACGGCAGACAGATTTCTTCACCCTTGTTGACAATCTTTCCCACCGGGGAAATGACAGCAGCCGTTCCGCACAGACCGCACTCCGCAAAGTCTTTCACTTCGTCGAAGAGTACTTCGCGTTCCTCCACTTCCAAGCCAAGATACTCTTTTGCAACGATCATCAGAGAGCGTCGGGTGATGGACGGAAGGATGCTGCTGGATTTTGGTGTGACTACCTTGTTATCCTTTGTCACAAAGAGGAAGTTCGCGCCGCCAGTCTCCTCCACTTTGGTGCGTGTTGCAGGATCGAGATACATATTTTCATCAAAACCATCCTTGTGCGCGGAGACAATTGCATGAAGGCTCATCGCATAGTTCAAGCCTGCCTTAATATGCCCTGTCCCATTTGGCGCTGCCCTGTCAAAGTCGCTGACTCTGATCGTGAGAGGTTTTGCGCCTCCTTTGAAATAAGGTCCTACCGGAGTCGTAAAGATTCTGAACTGATACTCGTCTGCTGGTTTTACGCCGATGACGGGATTCATGCCAAACATGTATGGTCTGATATAGAGCGTCGCGCCAGAGCCGTAAGGCGGCACATATGCCTCATTTGCCCGGACTACCTGCTTCACAGCTTCCACAAAACGCCCTTCTGGAAGCGTCGGCATCTCAAGACGAACACAGCTGTCATACATGCGCTGCTCGTTCAGATCTGGACGGAACACGACAATCTTACCATCCTGTGTTGTATATGCCTTTAAGCCTTCGAAGCAGGTCTGCGCATACTGCAAAACCCCAGCGCACTCATTCAGCACGATCGTGGCATCCTCTGTGAGTCCGCCCTCATCCCACGCACCGTCTTTAAAATTCGTAACGTACCTTTTTTCGGTCTGTCTGTAGCCAAAGCCAAGGCTGGACCAATCCAAATCTTTCTTCTCCATTTTCACCTTTTCCTCCTCTGATTTGTTCTGGCAGCCACAAAGGATTCCTCTGCGTGCCCCACACCAACGCCCCCTGAACATCTGTCCAGAAGTACTTCTTAATTTCTTATTATCATACGTTAACGTGCAAAAGTCAACATTTCCAGCTATTTTTTTCTCTCATATTTCTGAAAATAATACTCGATGTCAAAATAAGTCTGCTCCTCACTCTCCATAGTACATTCCCAGTCCGCGATCCTATCCAGACGCGGACAATAGGCATCCGCCTGATAGGTA
This sequence comes from uncultured Lachnospiraceae bacterium, assembly GCA_947174615.1. GTDB lineage: Bacteria > Bacillota > Clostridia > Lachnospirales > Lachnospiraceae > COE1. The sequence continues at coordinate 2,031 of CAMWJQ010000323.1, read as the reverse complement.
TAATCAATTTTCGTAATGTGCGCGGTGTCACAGCAGGGGAGAAGCTGCTCATAAAGGCTTGCTCCCCCTGCCACATAGATGTCCTCGGGGTCATATTTTTGCAGCTCTTCCATGAGTTCCTTCATCGAATGCACTACGACGGCGCCCTTGACCGTGTATTTTTGTTCTCTTGTGAGAATGATATTGACACGATTTTTCAGCGGCTGCTTCTGCGGAAATGTCTCAAAGGTCTTTCTGCCCACGACAATGACTTTTCCCTCCGTCATTTCTCTAAACATCTGTTGATCTCTTGGAATGCGCACCAGCAGACTGTTCTGATAACCGATTGCCCAATTGTTGTCTACAGCCGCTATAAGATGCATGTCTGTTTGTTCCCCTTTCTTTATTCCTCTTAATCATATTTATCAGCCAGAGAATTAATCTGGTCTGCAAATCTTGCCAGCTCTTTGTTCGGTCTGCCCTCATTCTTGTAAATCACCGCGATCAGTCTCTGTCCGGCTGCCAGCAGTCTTGCAAATACATCAGATACACTGCGCAGACGCTTCTTGACAGCAACAGGAGAAGCCTCAAACTCAACAGCGCCTGTGATCAGGTCAACTCTTGTGCCAGAATAAGGTGCATAGGCGTCATGCCCGTGCTCCAAACGCAGGCATTCCGCAAACAGACTGCACGCGGTATCCTCTCCATGCACGATAAACACCTTGTCGGGCTTTGTCTCAAAGGCATTGACCCATTCAATCAATCCGCCCTTGTCCGCGTGACCGCTCAGTCCCGGAAGCTGTGTGATCTTTGCCCTGACCTCTACTGCTTCACCAAACAGCTTCACCTCGTCCGCACCTTCTATTAAGATGCGTCCCAGCGTGCCCGCTGCCTGATAGCCCACAAACAGTATCGTACACTCCGGTCTCCACAGATTATGCTTTAGATGATGACGGATACGCCCCGCCTCGCACATACCGCTCGCGGAGATGATTACCTTTGGCGTCATGTCAAAGTTGATCTCCTTGGACTCTTCACTTGTGATGGCAAGCTTCAGTCCCGGAAAATTCAAGGGATTGATGCCCTTGTTCACGAGCTCCATCGCCTCCTCGTCAAAGCAGGTGTAGATATTTTTCTGAAAAACGCCTGTCGCCTCTACCGCGAGCGGGCTGTCCACATACACCTCGAAGCGCGGGAAATTTGGAATCATGTTATCCGCCTTGATTTTTCTCAGGAAATACAGAATCTCCTGCGTCCTGCCCACCGCAAAGGATGGAATGACCACATTGCCGCCCTTTGCAAAGGTTTTGTTGATCACTTCCGCCAGATCGGACACATACCCTTCCTTTTGCTTGGCGTGATACCGGTCTCCATAAGTGGCTTCCATGACGACGTAATCCGCATCTTTCGTATAGATGGGGTCCTTGATTAACGGCTGGTTCTTGTTGCCGATATCGCCTGAGAATACGATCTTTTTCGTCACGCCGCCCTCTGTCAGCCAGACCTCAATGCTGGCGGAGCCGAGCAGGTGCCCGACATCGGTAAACCGTATTCTGATGCCGTCACTGATTTCAACATTCTGATCATAGGCGCAGCCAACGATATTTCTGATCACACCGTCCGCATCCTCCATGGTGTATGCCGGCTCGACCAGCTCCAGTCCGGAATGCCGCTTTGCCTTTCTGTTTTTCCACTCCGCCTCCTGCATCTGGATGTGTGCACAGTCACGCAGCATGATGGAACACAGATCGGCAGATGCATCTGTCGTAAATACCTGCCCTCGGAACCCCCGCGCATACAATAATGGCAGATTTCCCGAATGATCCACATGCGCATGTGTCAGAAACACATAGTCAATCTGTGCCTCATCCACGGGCATCTCACAGCACTCAAAGGGATTGGAACCCTGCTGCATGCCGCAGTCCACGAGCATGTTTTTACCGCATGCCTGCAGGAAATGACAGCTTCCTGTCACCTGATGGTCTGCTCCTACAAAGGTAAGTTTCATACAAATTCCTCCTTTATACATAAATTTTCCGAACGATATTTAAT
>CAMWJQ010000322.1 GCA_947174615.1 uncultured Lachnospiraceae bacterium | reverse complement strand
CCAAAGTAGTGGGAATCATGCGCCAAATTGATGCACTTTATCAATTTGTGTGCAATATCTATTATAATTCACACCTCAATAACTTATAAGCTGATAAAAACTGGCGGGGGGTGAATGTGTGAATTGTAACAAAAAGAGGAGGATAGAAATGGAAGTTAGCAAAATAGCAGGAATGTCCAGACAGGAGCTGATGGCGTGCATCAGCGAAAAGAAAAATGAGATTGAGAAAAAGCTGCAGAACGGTGAGACAGAGCCGACATTTTCTATAGGTGCAGGAAGTTATACCGTGAAGGAGTGGGATAAGCTCATCGACAAGGTTGACAAGAATCTCGAGGCAGTTCGCAAAGAACAGGAGCAGCGCAAGGAGGCACAGGAGAAGGAAGCCTTGGAGAAGAATACATCTGACCAGGACGAGTTTTTGAGTATCTTGGAAGACAGCAATGTCCGGCGCAATTACTTTATGGAGAAGTTAAATGGCACATATAAACCCGCATTTCCCTATGAGCATCTGGCAAAAAATGGTGTGATATCCTATCGCGGTGTAGAGTTTGTCTGTGACGCACAAAAAAATGCCATCTGCCTGGGCGATATGAGCAATCGGAAAGATGTGCTGACAATCCCTCTTGAGGGCGGCGGCAATCTGATGGTGAACAGGAATTCTCTGGGGCTGCTGGCAAAGGCGATCTCAATGTTCTCACCGGAGGATATCAACCGTATTATGCGTGCCATCGCAGACGACAACAAGGCGCGGGAAGCACAGGAGGAGATTGAGGAGGATACAAACAGCATCGGCAAGGATGCATCGGAGAAGGTGTTAAAAGAGCTGACAATGGAGCGTTGAGAGCATTATGGATAGGAAAAAAGGTCTGGAGAATTTCCAGACCTTTTTTCCTATATTCTTTATCCGATTACTTTTTTGACAGCTTCCAGCACGCGTTCTGCTTGGAAGGGTTTCACGATAAAGTCCTTCGCGCCTGACTGAATGGCCTCGATTACCATCGCCTGCTGTCCCATCGCAGAGCACATGATGACCGACGCGTTCGGGTCGTTTCCCTTAATTGCCTTTAATGCCTGGATGCCATCCATCTCCGGCATCGTGATGTCCATCAATACCAAATCAGGTTTTGTCTCATTGTACTTATCTACGGCAATCTTTCCATTCTCTGCTTCCGCAGCGATTGTGTAACCATTTTTTGTTAAGATATCTTTGATCATCATCCTCATGAAAGCTGCATCGTCTACAATTAAAATATTCTTAGCCATTATTAGTTCCTCCTCTGGAATAATTTGTAAATGGAATGTGCAAGATCAAACGGGTACAATTGCATAATCGTACTATCGATCAGCTTTCCGATTTTCAGTCTAAAGTTGATTTTAACAAAAAGATCATCGGGAATTTCGTTCGGAAGTTCAAAGTTCTCGACGACGATTTGTTGTACGGATGGCGGAGAAATGTCAATCTTTTTGTTGAACATTTTGCTCATCGCTGTGGCAGAACTTGCTGTCATCTGATTCATGGCTTCTGAGACAGCGCTGATATGTAGGGGAGTGATCTCACCAGTGGAAAATTTTCCAACTCCACCGTTTCCCATCATTAGATCCGTGATGATCTTCGCGTCATCATCTTTCAGGATCAGTAGATTGTTGCCGAACAATCCCTCAGTATACTGTACACGTATCAGGATACAGGAATTTTCGTAATCATCTAATATTTCATTTTTGTGTACAAGAGTAACATGCGGCGTCGTAATCGTGATAGGCTGTCCAAGCATCAGGTTCATCGCTGTCGCTGAAGAACCAATGGAGATGTTGGAGATTTCACCGATTACGTCTGCCTCCTCTTTTGAAAAAAAATCCATGGCAGACTCCTTCTTAAAAGTTGCAAAACATTGAATAAGTTTATTTTACAAAATTTTTTTACCTTTGTCTATAATAAAAGTCACTTATTTCGTAAAAATATGTACTTGGCGTTATTTTTCACACCCATGCCAAAGGAGTGGGAATCATATGCAAATATACTTGTCCTTTAGCGTTTTGTGAACTGGCATAGGTGTGAGTTGCAGCTATCATTCTAAGATTCATCAGTCTGACAGGCAGATTCTCATTGAGAAATATGTGCATGTCGTGTATACTGTTTCTTGTATGGTTTTAGGGCATTTTGAAACATGCTCTAAACTAGTACAGCATTGCACAAATAACGGTGAATACAACACTTGCTATTTGCGCCATTGCCGCGTTGTCGTCAGTCAACAATGCCACAGCATTGCCTCCTTCCTCCGCCTTGCACTGACATAAATATCAAGCACTGTTTTTCACCGATATTTAGGCAATGCTGTACTAGATGATATGCTGATAGGAGGAAATAAATGTTTTATATTATGAAAAAGCAAATGAGAAGACGATGGATGCCGCTGGTGCTGGCATTTGCCATATTGGCAGCCGCACAGCCGCACATGACGGCAAAGGCGGAGCTGCCTGTGCAAAGCGCGCCCGAAGGAGTGACAGAGCGGCGGCAGTATATTATCGCGCAGGATGGCACGGGAGATTTTCGTACGATACAGGAGGGTGTGGACAATGCGGCGGACGGGGATACCCTGATCGTCTATCCCGGTATTTATACGGAGGCCGTACAGGTGATGGGAAAAGAAGTTCATATCATCGGGCTAAGCAAAGATCTGTGTATCATTCAATACGATGCCGCTTCCTACAGGAAGTCGCCGCTTACAGTGGGGGCGGGGAGGATTGCAAATCTTACGATTCATGGTATGAACAGCGGGATCGGACAGCCTGTGCTCACAGAGGAGGAGATTGCTGCCATCAATGCAGAACTTGTGGGGGACAGCTGGGAGCGTCAGAAAAATTATAGGGGATACGCAGTCCATGTGGATCAGAATTTTTTATATGGCAGGAGTGTCACTTTTGAGAACTGCCGTGTTATATCCGAAAATAATCACTGCGCAGGGATTGGCACGCGTGGAGAAAGTACTGTTTTGTTTGAGAACTGTGAATTGGTGTCACTGGGCGGCGGCAGCTGCATCTTTCTGCATGATCCCACTTCAATTGAGGTGAGCGGTAAGGCGTCGCTGGTGATGAGGGGCTGCCAGTTGACAAGCTATCTGTGTCCGTATGTCATGACATTTCAGTCACTTTTGCCAGAGTACAATCAATTGGAGCTGACCTTTCAGAATACACGCGTGAGTGCGGTAGAGTTTGCGGACGACGGCAGCTATGTCGCCTTGGACGTGAATACCTCATTGGATGTAGAGACACTGTCAATGCTTGAGGAGGCGGGGGCGCTCTACGCGGCTGGACTCAGCAGTTCTGCGCCAAAACTGGTACACAAAATGACCAATGAAGAGATAAGCGTTTATATGGAAGCGATGGAGAAAACAGTACAGGCAGGAAGCGTTTCGCAAGCGCTCATGCCGCAGCTTGCAGAAGGCATCACGCGGATTGGGTATCATGAGACAGCAGAAACAGACGACAGCAGTGTTTTGGCGCCAAGCCTGCTGAAGCATCATGTGATTGCTATATACAATAGAAGCAATCTTCCGGGCATTGGCTGGTGCGGGCTCGACAATGCCGTTTTGACAGCGGGCAGCTTTGGAAATACGCTTGTTGAGATGAATACGGTCACCATTCCGAGTATGACGGATGGTGTCTCAACTTGGTATTCTTCAAGTTTTTCAGTTGGTCCGTGAGCATTTGATAGTATTCATATTTGCTGATGCGCAGCTGTTCGCCAGTAGTCAGCAGTACATAATCGCGGCTGAAGCCGGCGATGAAGCTGGCATTGACCAGATAGGACTTGTGGATACGCATAAAACGGCAGTTTTTCTGGCACATGAGATCTTCCACCACATCGAGTTTTTGATAAAAGATATCGCGGTACTCCGCGGAGACAATGTGGGTGCGCCTGCCTTCGGAGGCAAAATAGCGGATTTCGTGCACAGGGATGCGTATGTAGCTTGGACGAACATAGTATGTGAATGAATCTGGCTCATCGAGAACCTTTTCATAGGCGAGGGCAGCGTAGCTCCACAGATGCTTGCGGTTTAGTTCCGGCATAATGAATAAGGGCTCCAGCAGCACATCCTCAGCGTGCGGTCTGCCGCTGGAAGCTCTTGTGCTGATACAGATTAGCCTGTTGTTTGCGCGCTTGACATTCAGGATCGTGCTGCGCAGGGGAGCGTCGTCTTTATCCAAGTCACAAAAGAGGATGTCGGGGCAGTTTGAACGGATGCGCTGTGCAAGTTCATAGGCATTGTGGCAGCACACCGCGGCAATCTCTACTTCCCGCTGGCGCAGACAGCTTTGCACCTCATTTTTTACAAAATTGAGGGTGTCATCGTGTTCATAACAAAAGGCAAATTTAATCATTGTCAAGTACTCCTTCGTGTAAAGTTTCAGGCGTTCACTGCCTGATGTAAGAATACTATAAACGCAATAAAGCGCTTCTGACATAGTACATTAGTACCAAAATCAGATATTTTTCTGAATTTATCACAAGCATATTTCCTATTGTGTGGGAATATACATTAACACAATACAAATTGATCAGGAGCGGATGTCATGATTCAGATCTCAAATATGCTGATACCGGCGCTGATCTTCTATATCGTCGCGATGGGATTGTCGCAGAGAAAAGACATCTATGCCAGCTTTACCAAGGGGGCGAAGGACGGTATGAAGACCGTTGCCGGAATCGTGCCGACGCTCATAGGGCTGATGATTGCGGTAGGGGTGCTCAGGGCGTCGGGGTTTCTGGAATTTGCGGGCGGAGTGATTGGGAGGATGATCGCTGTATTTTCCGACAATTTTCCCAATGAACTGATATCGCTCTTTGTCGTGAAGCTCTTTTCAGCATCCGCTGCAACCGGGCTTGCGCTCGACATCTACAAAGAATATGGCACAGATTCCTTTGGAGGA
>CAMWJQ010000321.1 GCA_947174615.1 uncultured Lachnospiraceae bacterium | reverse complement strand
ATGCCATACTGATAGATGATTCCCATGCCGTCTTTTATCAATCTCTCAGCATAATTTCTTTCTCTGATCTGCTGTATTGCTTCCCTGCATCCACTCTCAAAAGTACCATCCTCAGCATATTTTAATTCAATAATGATGCCAATCCCCTTTCTTTCTAATTTCTATGCTGATATCGCTGTAGCCCTCCCCGGACTCGGCATTAGAGCATACAATCCAATCATCCCTGTTTCCAAGAATCCCCAACAGCATTCCATGATAAAAATTCTCTTTCATGTTTTTTCTGACACTAATGTCACGGATACTGATCATGTCACCAAGAAAATCATTAAACCCTCTCTCAACCGCGGCGGCATCATTTGCTTCAAATGCCTTGCAAAACCGTTCCAGTCTATCTGTATTGCTTATTGTTTTCTCACTGAACCACTCACAGATCTGCTGAACAAAAATCCACTGTATTTCCCTGTTTGGAATGACAAGCTCTGTCAGATCTCCGTCCTGTGCGCTGCGCTGTGTCAGATAACCTGTTGTAAAGAGGACACTCCATAGATTCTCTAATTTGGCATCAAGATCCCTGTATGTCAATTCCTGATGTATCCTTTTTCTGACACTATCTCCATTCATCAGCCGCTCGATCTCGTTCATGGTTGTCGCGTTCGCCCTGCTTAGAAATTTTCTGATAATATCATTGCTGCTGGTATTAACCCAGTAATTCTGCGGTTCTGTCACGCTTTTGTCCCGCAGGTCACTGCAGTAATTTATCACATCCCATGGGCAATAGATGCCTAAGTTGCCAAACAGATATCCATCATACCATTCTTTTATGGCGTCATACTGATTCATTAATCCATAATAAGCTAACATCTGCCTGACTTCTATATCTGTAAATCCAAAGTATTCTCTGCACCGCACATCCTTTAAAGTGTAAACCTTAAAATTATTCAATCTGGTGAAAATACTCTCTTTCGATATTCTGAGGCATCCTGTTAACACTGCAAATTTCAGGCTGTCGTTTGTCTTAAATGCATTTCCAAACAGAACTCGAAGCAGCTCTGCCATGGCATCATAATATCCTGAATGGTATGCCTTATCAAGCGGCACATCATATTCATCAATCAGTATGATCACGCTTTGTCCATAATGCTTCTGCAAAAGCTGTGATAACGTCTGTATACTGTCTTTTAAAAGCTCGTCTGACATGGTGAAAGCACCTGTTTGATCAATATTAATCAGCGCCTGATATTGACTATGCTCCATCTCTGTCAGTTTTTCGCTTTGCGCAAGAAACTGGAACCGCATCGCCTCCTTTGCGATCATTCGCCTGAGCATCGCCTTTGCTTCTGTAAAATGAGCTCCCGTTGCCCCTTTTAATGTAATGAAGATTACTGGATACTTTCCCATAAATTCATCACAAAGTTCCTTTTCTTTCGAAATCTCCAGCCCCTCAAAAAGCGCGCTGTCACACTCTGTGTACGCATTTCTTTGAAATTTTCTATTCCCATTGGAAGCTTTGCATTCATCGCCATCACTGCTCCTTCATACTGCATACTATATATTTATTCTGCGCGCCTCATGTACAGCAAGAGCTGCATAGTTCCACTGCATGAGGCTGCGAAATCAAGCGGAGAAGATTCATCCTCCCTACGCGCGCGCCGGGCATCCGCCAGATCTGCTAACATTCCTTTGGACGCCCGTGTGCATAAAAGCCTGTAATGATACGATAAAATTTTATTTAAAATACAACACCCCGGCCTCAAAGATCCTCAAATCCTGTTCCCCATAAATATTCATGGCTACGCCGTCGCCGCGGCGCTCCACGTGTGCCATCTTGCCAAGGCATCTGCCGTCAGGGGAGGTAATGCCCTCGATTGCGGCATAGGAACCATTCACATTCCACTCCTCATCCATGGAAATCCTGCCGTCAAAATCTGCGTACTGCGTCGCAACCTGTCCGTTTGCAAAGAGCTTATCAATCCAATCCTGCGGCGCCACAAATCTACCCTCGCCGTGGGAAGCCGGCGTCACATAGGTCCTGCCAAGTTCACAAAGCTGCAGCCATGGCGACTTGTTTGTGACCACCTTTGTGTAGACCATCTTGGAGATATGGCGGTTTATGGTATTGTAGGTCAGTGTCGGAGAATCCTCGCTCTGCCCGACAATCTCCCCATAAGGCACCAGACCGAGTTTGATCATCGCCTGAAATCCGTTACAGATACCAAGTGCAAGACCATCACGCTCATTCAGAAGCTTGTTCACTGCCTCCTTCATCTTTGCATTCTGGAACGCTGTCGCAAAAAACTTCGCACTTCCATCCGGCTCATCGCCTGCCGAGAATCCACCCGGAAACATGATAATCTGCGCCTGTGCAATTGTCTTCGTAAACACGTCAACGGAATCCCTGATATCCTCCGCCGTCAGATTGCGAAACACTTTTGTCACGACATTGGCGCCCGCGCGCTCAAATGCGATGGTCGAATCATACTCGCAGTTTGTGCCGGGGAATACCGGTATAAATACCGTCGGCTTTGCCACTTTGTTTTTGCATACATAGATGTCTTTGGTGTCGTAGAGTTTTGTCTCGATCGCATCGGTGTCTTTGACAGCTTTCGTCGGGAATACTTTCTCGAGCTTTGATGTCCATGCCTTTAGCGCCTCATCCATTGGTACAGTTGTATCTCTGTACACAAAGCCCATATTCTCATTAAGCACCGTTGCAACGATCCTGTACGCCGCACCGCCTGCTGCAAGCGCCTCAAGTCTGTCTGCGGGTACTTCTGCGATGATGCTTGCCATATCGTTTGCAAACAGCGCCTTTGACTCAAGCGCGCTGTCAAATTCCACGCCCATCTTGTTGCCGAATGCCATCTTCGCCGCAGCTGCCACGATACCCTTTGAATCCAATGCGTAGGCTGCCACAATCACCTTGTCCGCAATCAGCTTCGCAATGCTATTGTACAGTTTCATCACATTCTCGTAATCAGGAAGGTCATACGCGTTTTTCGGCAGGTCAAACACAACAAGCTTGTCCCCTGCATGCTTTAACTCCGGCGTGATGATATCCTGCTGCTTTGCAATATCCACAGCAAAGGAAACGAGCGTCGGCGGCACGTCAATCTCATTGAATGTACCTGACATGGAGTCTTTGCCTCCGATTGAGGGCAGTCCGTAGCCAATCTGTGCGTCATAGGCGCCGAGCAGTGCCGCAAACGGCTGGCTCCAGCGGGAATCCTCCTCTGTCATGCGCCTGAAATATTCCTGAAATGTAAATCTTATTTTCGTAAAATCGCCGCCTGCTGCCACAATCTTTGCCATGGATTCCGTCACGGCATACACAGCGCCATGGTACGGGCTCCAGCTGGACAGATACGGGTCGAAGCCATGTGCCATCATGGTCACGGCATCCGTCTTTCCCTTTAAAACAGGGAGCTTTGCCACCATCGCCTGTGTCTCCGTGAGCTGATACTTTCCACCGTAAGGCATGAACACGCTGCCCGCACCGATGGACGCGTCAAACATTTCCACAAGACCTTTCTGTGAGCAGACATTGAGGTCATTTAATGTGGCAAGGACTGCTTCTTTGATATGATTCTGCTCGAGCGCCTCCGCGACCTTTTTGACTGCTGTCTTGTGAAAATAGTTGTCCTCTTTTACAGGCGTTTCCACAAACACGCCTGTCTCCTGATGCGCGCCGTTTGTGTCGAGAAAGGCTCTCGCGATATCCACAACCTTGCTGCCGCGCCACTTTAGTACCAGTCTTGGCTCCTCTGTGACAACCGCTACTTTCACTGCCTCAAGGTTCTCCTCGGCAGCATACGCGAGGAACTGGTCTGCATCTTTCGGGTCCACAACGACTGCCATCCGCTCCTGGGACTCGGAGATGGCAAGCTCTGTGCCGTCAAGACCTGCATATTTCTTCGGCACTTTGTCCATGTCCACGACAAGACCGTCCGCAAGCTCTCCGATTGCAACAGACACGCCGCCCGCGCCAAAGTCGTTGCACTTCTTGATGATTCTGCTGACCTCGGGTCTGCGGAACAAACGCTGTAATTTGCGCTCTGTCGGCGCATTTCCCTTCTGAACCTCAGCGCCGCAGGTCGTCAACGACGCTGTTGTGTGCACCTTGGAGGAGCCCGTCGCACCGCCGCAGCCGTCGCGCCCTGTCCGCCCGCCGAGCAGAATGATGATGTCACCCGGGTCCGAATTTTCACGGATAACGCCTGCCCGCGGCGCCGCTGCCATGACAGCGCCGATTTCCATTCGCTTTGCCACATAGTTTGGATGATATACCTCCTTGACAAACCCTGTCGCAAGCCCAATCTGGTTGCCGTAGGACGAATATCCGCTCGCCGCGCCGCGCACCAGTTTTTTCTGGGAAAGCTTGCCCCGCATGGTGTTCTCAACAGGTACTGTCGGGTCTGCCGCGCCTGTGACACGCATCGCCTGATAGACATAGGTACGTCCGGAAAGCGGATCGCGGATCGCGCCGCCAAGACAGGTTGCCGCGCCGCCGAACGGCTCGATTTCTGTTGGATGGTTATGGGTCTCGTTCTTGAAGTTTACAAGCCACTCCTCCGTGATGACGCCTTTGCCGTCCTCCTTGTCAATCTCCACGGGAACAACGATCGAGCAGGCATTAATCTCGTCTGACTTTTCCATATCCTCAAGTTTCCCATCCTTTTTGAGCTTACGCATCGCCATCAGCGCCAGATCCATCAGACAGACATATTTATCTTTTCTGCCTGCAAAGATTTCCTCTCGCACCGCAAGGTAATTTTCATAGGTTGTCCTGATAGGCTCTGTGTAATAACCGTCCTCAAACGTGACATTTTTCAATTCCGTGGAAAATGTCGTGTGGCGGCAGTGGTCGGACCAATAGGTGTCAAGCACCCTGATTTCCGTGACAGTCGGATCTCTGTGTTCCTCATTCTTAAAATAATTCTGGAT
>CAMWJQ010000320.1 GCA_947174615.1 uncultured Lachnospiraceae bacterium | reverse complement strand
CAAAAGACGTCATTGACAAAGAAAGACCTACTGCTCCTGAGATTGATACCGCATACAACAACCTGAGCGAAGCGATGGACGCCCTTGTCTACTCGAGAACAGCGCAGATCAACGTCAAGAAAGTTGCGCTCGCGGAGGACTTCATCACAGGTGCGGACCTTTCCTCTTATATCGCGCTGAAGGACAGCGGCGTTGTATTCCGCGATGAAAACGGAAAGCCGCTCAGTGACGCAGAATTTTTCAGCTATCTGCGCGACGGCGGCATGAACTGGGTTCGCATCCGTATCTGGAATGACCCCTACAACAGCAGCGGAAATGGATATGGCGGCGGAAATAATGATCTTGAGAAAGCAATCAGGCTTGGACAGATGGTGACAAAAGCAGGAATGCGCGTTTTGATTGACTTCCATTATTCTGATTTCTGGGCTGACCCCAAGAAACAGAAAGTGCCCAAAGCGTGGGCAGGCTATACGATTGAACAGAAGGAGGATGCAGTTTACCAGTTTACATTGGACAGCCTGAACGCTTTGAGAAACGCCGGCGTTGACGTTGGTATGGTTCAAGTCGGAAATGAGACCAACAATGGTATCGCTGGCGAGAGTGTATGGGATAACATGGCAAAACTCTTCAAAGCAGGCAGCAGAGCAGTGCGGGAGTTTGACAAAAACTGTCTGGTAGCAGTGCATTTCACGGACCCGCAGAAGGGATATGCCGATATTGCAAAACGTCTGCATGATTCGGAGATTGATTATGATGTGTTTGGAAGCTCATACTATCCGTTTGGACATGGTGATGCTTCTAATCTGAAGAGCGTATTGGAATATATCGTGGAGACCTATGGAAAGAAGGTCATGGCAGCAGAGACATCATGGCCGACCACGTTGACAGATGGTGACGGCTATGGATTTGCCACACCGCCATCGATCCCTGATATGTATAAAGATCAGGATTACGGCGTGTCTGTACAGGGACAGGCGGATGAGATGCAGGAGTTAATCAGCAAAGTAAATGCGATTAATGACGCCTATCCGGGCAAATCAATCGGTGTATTTTACTGGGAGCCGGCATGGATTTCACCGTACTATATTAAGGACGGTGACGGCAATGACAACGACAGCTTATACAAACAGAATTTTGATCTCTGGGAAAAATACGGCTCCGGATGGGCTTCCAGCTATGCGGCGGAATACGACCCAGATGATGCGGGCGTATGGTTTGGTGGCAGTGCGATGGACAATTCCTCATGGTTTGATTTTGATGGAACAGCGCTTCCGACTGCCCAAATATACAGTTTAGTCAGAACCGGCGCCTCGACAGACCGAAGGATTTCAAGTGTGGACAGCAATCCTGTCATGAAGATTGCGGTCGGAGAAAAAATTGACTGGAATACCGTAACAGTAACCGCAAAGTATAACGACGGAACATCAGAGCAGAAATCAGTAACATGGGACGAGGATGAACAGCGTCTGGTCAATACATATAAAGCAGGAGAATATATCGTTCATGGTATCGTCTCCACAGAAGACAAGGAATACAAAATTAAACTGACCGTTCAGGTGATACGTTCTGCGGCGAACAATATTCTGCAGAATCCGGATTTTGAGAGCGGCGTGGAAACCCCGTGGGTAATTACGACAAGACTGGGACATGGCTCTGCGGAGACAGATCCTGTGGCAAGCGTGACAGGAGAGGACCCGCACAGCGGTACAAAGGGTCTGCATTTCTGGTCCGCGATAGGACTGGATATGACCGTATCACAGACGATACAGCCGGAAGCAGGCAAGTATACGTTTGGCAGCTATATTCAGGGCGGCGGCGCAGACAGGGAGGATGTCCAGTACGCCTTTGTGACAGTCAAAGATAAGGACGGCAATATAAAATCCAATCTGAGGGCATCCTTTACCCTTGACGGATGGAAAAACTGGAGTAATCCGGAAATCACAGGAATATCCGTCGAAGAAGGAGATTTCATGGAGGTTGGCTTGATTATGAAGTCAACACAGGACGGCGCTTGGGGAACAATCGATGATTTTTATCTATATGGCGAGCACTCTGTTTCCATCGACGGAACAATTCAGCATGGTACCGTGACAGCAAATGTGGTAAAAGCCAACAGCGGTGAGAGAATCTACATCACAGTGACACCTGAGAGCGGATACTATCCGGAAACGCTGACATTGACAGGTGCAAGCGTCCAGGCTGATACGCTGACAAGCAGCAACGGCACAGTGGCATATGTTCCGGCAGCAGATCAAGGCACTGGCAATCAGGCGGTTTTGACATACACGAAGGACGCGGAGGAAAAGACGGAAATCTTTATGATGCCGAACGGTAATGTGACAGTGGGGGCGACATTTAAGAGTATTTTTGACGGAACAGGAAAGATTTCCCTGAATGCGAAAGACGCGGAGAGCAGATATCTCGTACAAGTAAACGGATTGAGCGATGAGAACCCAATCAAACGCCAGTTCCACACCGGAAAGGCAGTTCAGCCGGAGATGATCCTGTCCTACATGGGATATGAACTGACCACGGCAGATTATACCGTCACGTATGAGAATAATAAAGAGCTTACCACAGACACTGTCAAGGCGAAACTCACACTGACTGCGAAGGGTGACAAGTTTGAGGGCACAAGAGAGATTCTTTTTGAGATTGTGGAAGATACGAGAACAGCCTTTGATAAGAAAACAATACAGGTTGTATATGTGACTCCGGATAAATATCCTGCGAATGAAAAAGTGACAAAGCCTTCGGACGCAGTATATTATCTTGGGAAACAAAAGGCAGTAGAGCCGGGAATCAGGTTGTACGCAGCCCAAGATACAGGACTTTCGACACCGATTGACGAAAGCCTCTACGAAGTACATTACCAGAATAATAAGAAAATCGGCAAGGCAACACTGGTAGTACTTCCATCGGAACAGGCACTCAATGACCCGAAAGGATATAAGGAGGGATCGGTCACAACGACCTTCACAATCGCAAAATGTCCGTTGAACCAGCAGAATGTGCAAGTGAGTGTCTCTAAGAATCCAAGCTATTATACAGGAAAGAAGGTGGAGCATGCCGTCTCAGTCAAATATTCCTATAATGAGTGGATTGGCGGAAAAGCGACGAAAAAGACAGTTACATTGTCAAAAGGCACAGATTATACCGTTACATATACGAACAACGTGAATGCGAGTGTGTATCTGAATGGAACAGAATACGTGCCTGTCAAGCCGAACAAAGTGCCGACAGTCAAGCTGACAGGAAAAGGAAACTTCACAGGAGCGAGAACGACAGAAAACGTGACGGCTGACGGAAAACCCAGCGGCAGTAAGCTTACATTTGAGATTCGTCCCAAACAGCTCAGTGATACGATCGTGACAGTGGGTGACTTGGCAGAGAAGCCAGGCGCACAGGCGCCGAAAATCACGGTGAAAGATGGAACGAAAGTTCTGCCGGCAAGCCAGTACAGGATCAAGAAGATCGTTAAGACCCATGATCAGGACAGAAAACCGCTTGACGTACCGGAGCAGATTTATGCGCGCGAAGGAGGAACCGAAACCGGAACGCCGAAAGTCCAGTCCGCAGGCACCTATGAGATTACGATTGAGGGCAGAGAGAAAACCAATTATGAAGGCACAAAGGATAGAAACAGTGCCAGTGCAAATGACAAGCTCCTGTGCAGAGTCGTGGATAAAGACCATTTAATTGATTACGCAGCGATAAAAGTAAATGGTAAATTCTACTATACCGGGGAACAGATCACACTCTCCACAGGGACAGAAGCATCAAATCTTGTCGTCAAAGCGGGAAGGAATAAGGCGCTTCTGACCAAGCGTGAAAAGCCGCAGAATGGAGAATACGGAGAAGACGGTTACTACGTAACATACACCAACAATATCAATGCCGGAAAGGCTACTGTCACCATTACCGGTACAGGCAGCTATATCGGAACAAAGACTGCCACATTCAAGATTAACAAGAGAACGCTTGTGGACACGCTGGCAAAACCGCAGGATCAGCTTCAAAAAGGTCTGATTCAGATACCCAAGCTGTCCGAAAAAGGCGCAGTCGAGAAACTGGATGCTGTCTGGATTCCGGCAAATACCGGTGAAAAAGGCATAATCATGAATACCGACAATGGCAAAGCAGGCGAGACCGGTTTTCTGGAGGTACCCTATACAGGGTATACCATAAACCCTGATTTCCGCTTCAGCGCTGTGAACCATAACCTGAATGGAGAGCAGCTGTCGGCGAAAGAGCTGTCATCAGGGGACTACACCGTTTCGTACAAAGTGGGTGCATGGAAAGACAACAAAGCGCCAGTCACGGTTACGGTCAAAGGAAAGGGCAACTACAGCGGCAGCGTGAAATTTGACAGCTTGTTTACATTGACAGCAAGGAGTCTCAAGGACCTGAATATTGATATTACACCTGCCACTTACAATGGCAGCGCGTTGAAGCCGTCGGTAGTCTTTTACGACAAGAACACCGGAAAAGCTGTGGACCTGAAATTAAACACGGCATACTCTCTAAGCTATAAGAATAATAAGGACACAGCAGTCGTGAATACGAACCCGAATAAACAGCCAGAAGTGACGCTCAAGGTAAAGGGAAAA
This sequence comes from uncultured Lachnospiraceae bacterium, assembly GCA_947174615.1. Taxonomy (GTDB): domain Bacteria; phylum Bacillota; class Clostridia; order Lachnospirales; family Lachnospiraceae; genus COE1. The sequence continues at coordinate 351 of CAMWJQ010000320.1, read as the reverse complement.
GGATGGATCACCGACAACAACGATGCCACAACCACGACATGGAGTAAAAAGTTTGTCATTGAACAGGCGGAGATTACCAGCGCAGATGTCAGTGATGTGGTATTCCAGACATTTCTTGGCAAGGCATTAAAACCCAAAGTCACGGTCAAGGTAAATGGAAAGACGTTGAGAGAAGGCAAGGATTACACCCTGACCTACAGCAATAATGTAAGACGCGGCAGCACGGCAGCGATTCAGATCATCGGAAAAGGAAATTATTATACCAGCGAGCCGATTCGCAAAGTCTTTGTAATTAAATAACCTGAATCCGTGAGCTTAGCCTCAAATTAAAACCGGACGAAATTATCCGGT
>CAMWJQ010000319.1 GCA_947174615.1 uncultured Lachnospiraceae bacterium | reverse complement strand
TGATAATTGGGTTCGTTTGCTTTCTCTTTGTATCAAGCAATTTTCCCTTAAAATCTCTACCTTTTGAGATTTTTCATATATGCCTATCTGCCTACCCATCCCCCCGTCATAAAAAATGTCACTTTCACATCATGCTTTTTCAATATTTCCATAATCTTCCTGGTATCATCATTGCCCCAAGCCGCATCGAACGTCAATGCAATCTTTGGTTCCTCTGTCTGCACGCAATAAATCGGAAGCTCTCTTTTGCCCACGCTTGAGCTGGTGGGCAGAATCGTTCCCTCCTCCCTGTAGCGCACGCCTAAAAGTCCTGCAAGCACCAAAACCGCTGCCGCCAATATGGTCGTTTTTTTAGAAATATTAATTTCCCGCAAATATACACTGATCTCCTGCAGATATTGAATCAGTACACCGCTTGTCTGTGAATCATTAACATCATTACTTTTGCCAAGCATAAACTGCCCTCTAAATTTTTATTAAAATATATTAGAAACATTTCGAATGTATGACAAAGTTTTATTTCCTGTTACACAGACTGTCGAGCAGATCAAAATAAGTTTCAAATGTTTTCCGACAGCACATTGGATTCGAAATCTCTATCCCAGTTACGCGCAATCCAACCAGCGAAAACGCCATCGCCATACGGTGATCCTCATAAGTCTGGATAATTGCCGGCTTGGGCTTGCCAGGATGAATTGTAATAGCATCCTTCTCCTCGTCACTGCAAATGCCAAGACGCCCAAGCTCTGACACGATGGCGTGAATACGGTCTGATTCCTGCAATCGAATATGCCCTATATTCTCAATGCGGACATCGCTGTCTGCAAAGGGTGCAAGCGCCGCAAGCGTCATCGCCTGGTCTGAAAAATCCTTCATATCTACTGTAATTCCTCTGAGCCTGCCACCCTCTGCCCCATCTGCCTCAACACCTTTTAATTCAATTCCGTCGGGTGTCGTATTAACTGTACACCCCATCTGCGATAACAGCTCCAGAAATTTCAAGTCACCCTGCATACAATTCCATGTTACATTTTTGACGACAGCCCTGCCGCCAGTCAGTGCCGCCGCCGCATAGAAATAACAGGCTGCTGATACATCCGGCTCAATCTGGTAACATCCCGCTTGGTATGAAAGCCCGCTTTTCATATGATACTTTTCTCCGTCAAAATCCACCACAGCGCCGAAACATTCCATCATTTTACGCGTAATCCGTATATATGCCCCGTACTTGCGCGCACTTGTGACCGCTATGCAAAGTCCCTGTTTTATCATGGGCGATACCAGCATCAATGCACTCAAAAACTGTGTACTCTCACTGATATCGAGCTTGACGCTGCAAACTTCTTGTGCAGGCAGCCTGCCACCGATGCCCCTGATTCGAACCGGCAGATGACCTTCTTTTTCAAGGCAGGCAATCTCCGCCCCGAGATCAGTCAATACTTGAAAAAGCGGTTTCATTGGACGTTTTTTCATCTGTTCTGAAGCATTTACCACAAAAGTCCCCTCCGCCATAGCAAGCATTGCCGTCAAAAATCTCGCGGCAGTGCCGGCACTCCCGACATAGATTTCTCCTTCTATGGTAGGAATCCTTCCATTCAAGCCCTCCACAATGACCGTCTTTGCCGCCTCATCGATCTCTACCTGAAAACTGAGTGATTTTAATGAAGCAAGAAAATGTCTTGAATCCTCACTGAACAGTACCCCCTTTAGTGTGGTCCTGCCATCAGCCAGTGCCGCCATCAGCAACGCTCTGTTCGTCATGCTCTTTGAGCCCGGAACCTCAACAACCCAGTCAATTGGCGCCTCTTGTTTTTGTACTTTATAATTTTCCCCCGCCATATTACGTTTCCTTTCCTCCGTCCAGTTAATAAGTTCAATTGAATAAAGTCTACCACACTCTTCTACTTTTCACAATATATGACAGATATTTCAGATAAACTGTTATGAATGAGATTACAATTCACACCCCGCCAGTTTTTATCAGCGTATGAGTTCTTGATGTGTGAATTATAACAGATTTTGCACACAAATTGATAAAGTGCATTAATTTGACGCATGATTTCCACTACCTTGGCGTGGGTGTGAAAAGTAACGAATGCGTTGCTGTTCATTCCGTTCCAGTTACGAATGGCGCTCTGATTTCAAAAAATATCTGCTTCCGTGCAACCTTCCAGTATTCTTTCCTTCTATATATAATATAGGCTAAATGCTTCATAAAACACCGTAAAAAACTGTTTATAATTTAAGAAGGAGTTGTTTCATATGCAAAAAACTATTAAAATGACACTCATGTCAGCAATCCTGACCCTAAGCCTGCTCTTAAATGGCTGTGAGAACACAAAAAATGCAAGTAACGTTATGCCTGCCCCCACCCCCGAAAAAAATACTGCTCCAGAGCAAACTGTATCGTACAGCCTCCCACTGCAATCTGAAAACACACGGGTCGAACAAGGCGGTCCTTATGGGAAGCTCTCCTTATCGATTCCCGATGGATGGTTCTACGAAACCTGCCCAATGGACAGTGATCAACTGCAAAATGGTCTATATGGCATCCGCTTTTATCCAGCGGATGTAAAGGACGGCTGTATTGAACTTGCCTATATTGACTCTTTTGGCGTCTGCGGGACAGGGCTTTGTGAGGAAACAGCCACCATCGCTGGAAATCCTGCTCGTATCGGCACCTATGACAATCATGCGTACTGGGACTTTATTACTTTCCGAGAGGACTATTCCGGCGTTGTCGCCCTCACATACAACGTGGAAAGCTGGTGGGAAGATTACGGCAAACAGGTGATGGACATACTCGACACACTGTCTTATGACACTTCTGACAAAGAGGGCTGCGTGTACATATACAGTCCTGAATCCGAGTCAGACAAAATCGGACTTTCCTTTACACTGGAAAAAATCACCCCGACAGGCGCGACATTAGTGTTTCACCAGTATGATGAAAAAGCGCCCACCGGTGAGCTGGAGTACGGCGACGCTTTTGTGTTAGAAGTTTTAAAAAATAAACAATGGGAAGAAGTTCCTGTTGCTGTCAATGGAGCGTATGGATTTCACCAGATTGCATATACCATTCCCAAACAGGATTCCACTGAACAGGAACTAGACTGGGAATGGTTATATGGAACACTCGAAGCCGGGCACTACAGAATCATAAAAGAAATCTTGGATTTCAGGGGAAGCGGAGATTTTGACAAGTATACCGTTTCTGCACAGTTTCTGTTGAATTAAATCAGGACGCATTCATGTCATTTTTCAAAAGCTGGTAAACAGCCGCCGCCAGAGGAACCCCCAGCAGCATACCGCCGACGCCGATGACACCGCCGCCAACGGTCACAGCAGCAAGCACCCACACGCCCGGCAAGCCAATCGATGATCCGACCACGCGCGGATAAATAAGATTGCCTTCCAACTGCTGCAAAGCCACCAGAAACACGATAAATATAATTGCCTTTCCCGGCGAGATCGTAAATATCATAAATGCACCGACAATCGCACCGATGTAAGCTCCTGCAATCGGTATGAGTGCCGTAAAACCTACCAGACAGCCAATCATCGCAGCGTACGGCAGCCGCAGCAGCAGCATACCGCCCATACAGAGCAGTCCGAGAATCACTGCCTCCGTACACTGCCCCACGATAAAACTGTGAAACGACTGGTTCAGGATCTCCACAACATAGTAAAACTTTGCTGTCACTTTCTCCGGCAGATACCGCGCAAACAGCCGCCGAAACTGTCCGCCCAGCTTCTCCTTGCCAACCAGCAGATAAATAGCAAAAACCAGCCCGACTGTCAGGGTAACGATTGTCGAAAATACAGAAGTAATAATGCTCGTGGCAGCACCCATCACACCGCCAAGACCATTGAGCAGTATATTCATGACTTTTGTGAAGGTTTCCTGCCAGTCTGTCTCGCTGCCCTGAAACACATTGTTCTCGCCTGCAAAAAGTGCGCTAATCTGCAGGTTGTCCTCCATCCAGACCATAAGATTGTCCAACACCCCCGGCAGTTCTTCCAATAAGATTTGCAGACAGCCAATCAGCTCTGGTACAATCATCTGCACAATCAATACTGCAATCAAAAAAATACACAAAAATGCAAGCGCCATACAAATCGGACGGCACAGCTTTTTTACGGCTTCCTTTTTGCACTTTGGTTCCACATGCCGCTCCAAAAACTGCATCGGAATATTGACGACATACGCGATGGCACAGCCCCAGAACAACGGCTTCGCCGCACCAAGCGCCACGCCTGCCAGCCCCGTAAAAGCTGTCCAGTAATGTATCACCAAAAACAGTAAACCTACAGTGACCCCCGCCCGCAGGCAGGTTTTCCATTTCAATTCCATACGTTTCACCTCATACTTTGTCATATAGTTCCTTTGTCATAAGTCACTATTTTCTCATTATACCAGAATCATTGATGGTCACGCGCGCAAACCAAGCCTTCTCGTGCCCTGTGCTCTCAAAGGCACCTTCAGTCATTGCCACCTGCCCTCGTCCAGAAAACGCAGTGAATCTCTCTCATATTGATAAATCCAGCCTTCCAGATGCGCCATAGGATTTTCGCACAGACTGCAAAAGTCCTTGCCCTTTATCCGAATCGAGAAAACCTTTCTTTCCAGACAATCCATGATACGCTCTGTAACGCCGTCTGCCATTTCGCGGTAAAACGAAAGCAGTGCAAAGCGCTCTTCCTCCGTATAATTTTGCGTGCGGAGAGAAAAACCTTCCTTTGTCACAATTTTTCTGGCAAGAAATGAATAGCGGTTGAGCAGATTGTAGTCATGTACCCGATAAATAAATTCTTTCACAAATGGTTCCACCCCTTCGGGCGCGGTCTCCTTCTCCTTTGTTTTACGCACAAACGAGGGAGACCATAAAGGCGGAGCTGCCTTTAAGTGATGCCCGTACCAGAGATCAGGCAGCGGTTCTGATTTCGTCCGCCGGTCAATACC
>CAMWJQ010000318.1 GCA_947174615.1 uncultured Lachnospiraceae bacterium | reverse complement strand
GATCGGAGGAGACTCATATGATATGGAATGAAGCGAGAGAGTGTATGAGCCGTGATCAAATGGCTGATTTACAGGGAAAACAACTGGTAAAACTCGTGGGATATATGTATCGCAATGTTGGATATTACAGAAAAAAAATGAAGCGGCTGGGGCTTGAGCCCGGTGATATCCGGGGAATTGAAGATCTGTGCAAACTGCCGTTTACGACAAATGAAGATTTGCAGGACGCTTATCCGAACGGTATGTTTGCCGTGCCGATGAGCAAGCTTGTCAGATATGGCACGATCGACAGCGTATCAGGGACAGAACGGATCGTTGGATATACACAAAATGATCTAAATCTCTGGAGTGAGTGTATGGCACGCTCGATCGCAATGGCAGGACTGAGCCAAAATGATGTGATTCAGATTGCATACGATCCTGAGAATTGGGTAGAAGGGCTGGGGGCGCTTTCAGGAGCGGAAAGGATTGGAGCAACGACAATTCCAATGCACACTGACAAAAAAAAGGATCTGATGTCAGCGATCAGGAAGTTTCATGTGACAGGAATTATAGGGACGCCGTCTTATTTGATGCACATGGCGCGCATGATAGAAAAAAAGGGAATGAGCGGCGGCTTAGTGAAAGCAGCGGTCTGTGGAGGAACATTCTGGACAGACAAGACGCGCAAAAAGATTCAGGATGTGATTGGCATCAGGATGTATGATATTTATGGAATGGATGAGTTGATGGGTCTGGGTGTGGCGGGCGAATGCAAGTGTCAGAAAGGGATGCATGTGCAGGAGGACTATTTCATCGCGGAGATCCTTGACACGGAAACATTGATTGCTGTGGCAGACGGCGTGCTGGGGGAAATTGTATTCACAACGCTTCAAAAACAGGGAATTCCGTTAATTCGCTTTCGGACGATGAATATAACAAGGATCAATCATGAGAAATGCGAATGCGGCAGAACGTCGGCAAGGATTGACAGAATCTGTAACAGGGCATCGGACATTGTGTATATTCGCGGGAACAGGATACTCTTGTTTAGTATCGAGAATGCGCTTTCCGAACTGCGGGAGATCAAGGCGTCTTATATTGTGACTATCAAGAAAGAACATGGTCTTGATATCGTGGATGTGTGTATTGAAAGCAGTCAGTCCAATGAGCTGATGCAGTCGGATAACGGAGAGTCTGTAAAACGCTGTGTGGCAGCCGCCGTGGGCAAAATTATAGGTATGAAGCCTAATGTTTATATCAGGGAGAATGGGGGAACGCTGCTTTATAATAGAAGGAAAGTCACCATTATTGATGAGCGTAGATATTGAAAACGTGCAGATTCACTTAAAAAAGATTAAAATATGAACATTGAAAAAAGTATTAAAATAGTATAAAATAATAGATAGGTTATTGTCGGAAAATAATAAACGAAAGGAGAATTACTGTGAAGAAGAAATTATTAGTGGCAATACTATCTCTTTCTCTATTGGCTACAGGGCTTATGGGCTGCGGAAAGACAGGCAGCGCTGAACAGTCAGATCCTGCGGATGTGGAGACAAAACAGGAAAATGAAGGCGAACAACTGGAGTCAGGGAAAGTGGCATTGCGAATCTGGGTCGAAGAGGCAAATATTGAGAATCTGCAGAAGATGGTTGACAGTTTTAAACAGCGATATGCAGGACAGGCTGATTTTGATATCACGATAGAACCATCAGGAGATGCAGATACCAGAAAAAATGTTTTAGGGGATATCCATAATGCAGCAGATATTTTTTCTATGCCAGATGATCAGTTGTACAGTTTGATTGCAGGCGGGGCGCTTTCACCGGTGGTGAATCAGGACGAGGTGAAGGGGGCTAATCTGCCTGATGCAGTGGAGGCGGCATGTTATCAGAGTACCTTGTATGCGTATCCCTACACAGCGGACAATGGTTATTTTCTTTATTATGATAAGGAATATCTGTCAGACACAGATGTTCAGACCTTTGATAGAATCCTGGAGGTGGCAGCCGAGAACGAAAAGAAGATATCCATGGAGTTTAATTCGGGCTGGTATCTGTATTCATTTTTCGGAAACACAGGACTTGATTTCGGCATCAATGACGACGGGGTGACGAATCATTGCAATTGGAATACCACAGAGGGCAGTATCAAGGGCACTGATGTAGGGCAGGCATTGTTGAATATCGCTACACATCCAGGTTTTGTGGCGCAGGCGGACGGTCTTTTTATCGAAGGCGTAAAAGACGGCACCTGTATCGCCGGAATCAGCGGCGTGTGGAATGCGGTTGCAGTGGAGGAGGCATGGGGGCATAATTATGGTGCGTGCAAACTTCCTACATACACCTGCAAAGGACAGCAGATTCAGATGTCCTCCTTTAAGGGATATAAAATGTTTGGGGTCAATGCGTACTCAGAGCATTTGGCATGGGCACATAAGCTGGCAGACTGGATCACAAACGAAGAGAATCAGATACTGCGGTTTGAAGAGAGAAGCCAAGGACCTGCAAACACAGTGGCGGCAGCATCTGACGCAGTTGGCAAGGTTCCGGCGATAGCTGCGGTCATTGACCAGTCACAGTATGGTGTGCTCCAGCGGGTAGGCAACAGTTACTGGGATGCCTGCACGAGTTTTGCAGATACGATAGCAGCGGGAAATCCAGATAATATGCCAATGCAGGACTTGATGGACAGGCTTGTAAAAGGCATCACGGCCTCGGTGGTACAATAGGGAGGGAATAAAATGAGCAAAATGAACAATAAGAGGCGGTTGAGCATAACGATTATCATTTTAGTTCCGGTTTTTATCCTCGGAGCGCTTGCAATATTCTCAAATACTGCGGCAATCAGTAATTTAAAGAAAGTTAATACAACTGCAGTGATGATTTCCGATGAACATATGGTCAATATTTCTGATCTAAGCGATATTGAAAAGGAGCTCCAGGAGATTCATAAGAAGGCGCTTTCTCATATTATAGCAACAGATCTGGACACCCTGATTGCGACGGTGGCGGATGTACGCGCAGAGGAGGAGATTCTGGATGCGTATCTGGAGGCGTACAAGGAAAATCTTGAGGAGGAAGACGTCTCAGCGTATAATACCATCATATCTAATTATGAGACGATGAAATATGAGATAGCAAATTTGATGGCGTTTAGTGGAAATGCGGAGAAGGAAAAGGCATTCGAACTTGCAAATAGTACGATCAGGCAGTGCAGTGATGAGATGCAGCGCCAGGTGGAGAGCATGATGGCGCGTGCACAGGAAAGTGCCACACAGGCGAGCGAGGCACTGACAGCGGAGTACAATAAGGCAGTTTTAAAGAATACCATGATCGTAGTACTCAGTGTGATTGCACTTCTGATTACCCTGTACAGTGTATTTATTCTGATTATCAGAAAGCTGATTGTCGCAAATCATGAGATTAATGACATTATTAGAGGTATTGATCAGAGTGAGGGTGATTTGACAAAGCGAATCAGTATCTTATCCAATGATGAGATTTCGGATCTGGGAAATGGAATTAATACTTTTATGGGTAAGCTGCAAAGTATTATGAAAATGATTATTGAAAATTCCAGAAAGCTCGAGGAAGTTGTCAGTGAGGTACAGCAGAGTGTCAGGACATCCAATGACAGCGCTTCAGATCTGTCAGCAGTCACAGAGGAGCTTTCCGCAACGATGCAGGAAGTTGGTCATTCTGCATCGATTATCAACCAGAATACAGACTCCGTGCGCAGTGAGGTTGAGATGATCGCGGACAAGTCAAACAGCATAAATGAATATTCCAAGAGGATGAAGGAAAATGCTGATAAGATGGAGTTGGATGCGAAGACAAACATGCAGGAAACCAGTACGAAGGTGCAGGAAATTCTCGAGGTATTGAATCAGGCAATTGAGGACAGCAAGAGTGTGGAACAGGTAAATGGACTGACAAATGATATTTTGAAGATTTCGAGTCAGACAAATCTGCTTGCATTGAATGCTTCGATTGAGGCCGCACGTGCAGGGGAGGCTGGAAAAGGCTTTGCGGTTGTCGCGGATGAGATCAGACAGCTTGCGGCATCGAGCCGCCAGACGGCAAATCGTATTCAGGAGATTAACAGCGTTGTGATCAATGCGGTACATAATCTTGCCGGACATTCCAATAATCTTGTGGAATATATGACAGATTCAATTCTGCCGGAGTTTGAAAATTTTGTGAGCAGCGGTGAGCAGTACAGGGATAATGCCACGTACATAGAGGGTGTCATGAATGAGTTCACGACAAAAACCGACGACTTGAAACGTGCAGTTGATGAGATTGCGGCATCCATTGAGACCATCACGGATGCAATCGAGGATGGTGCAAGAGGCGTAACAGGTGCAGCGGAGAGTACACAGGTGCTTGTGACAGATATGGAGAATATCAGCAACAGAATGGATGAGAACCAGTTGATTGCGGCTGCACTCCAGAAAGAGACAGATGTATTTAAGAACTTCTGAACAAATAACAGAATAAAGAAAACGGAACAAAAGTTCGACAAGGCTTGACTTTGGCGAACTTTTTTTATATGATAGAAGGATAAGAAGAGATGGGAAGGTGGGATGGAAACACATGAAAAAGTGTATTATTATCGGGGCAGGCGTGTGCGATACAGAGTTGTTAAAAAAACAGCTTGTGTTGAGAGATGAGGATCTGTGCATTGCAGCGGATGGCGGACTGACGTATTTGTTACAGATTGGCATAACACCCGATATAGTGCTGGGAGATATGGATTCATTGAACATGCAGGGGGTGACGGGTTCCTTTCAGGTGAAAAAGCTTCCCATTGAAAAAGATGACACGGATATGCTTGCAGCGATCAAGGAGGGGCTGGCAGCCGGCTATGAGCAGTTTGAACTATACGGTGCATTGGGCGGCAGGCTTGACCACACACTTGCCAATATTCAGTGTCTCTTGTATCTGTTAAACAGGGGAGCAAGGGGAACGATCGTGGGGAATGATGTCGCGCTGATGCTGATAAAAGATACAAAGATTAGCTT
>CAMWJQ010000317.1 GCA_947174615.1 uncultured Lachnospiraceae bacterium | reverse complement strand
GGCGGGCGTATGTCACACCGGAAATTTTTGAACATGTAACATGGGATTTGCGGATAGATTTGGAATTGGTCATGAGGGCATATATTGACAGGATGACACCGGATTTCGTCAATCTGTCAATCGGTCTGAGGGCGCCACAGCTCTATGAGGAAACCAAACAGCTCATTATGAAAGTTCCGCAGGCTTTTTTGATGACATTTACCGATTACCTGAATAAGATGTGTGAGATGGGAAAAATACCGGAGAAAGATTTTAAGGCACTGGCATTGACTGTATTTTCGGCAACATTGGGCTACACATTTCTGAATGCATCGTTCGGGAAAGAGCTTACAGATGTTGAAAAAGAGGAGTATATTAATGAAAGTGTGCAGATGTTTATAGAAGGAATCAATCCGTAAGGTTTGGCGCTGTTGGATGGCAATACAATAGGAAACGACACTTGTCGTTTCCTATAAAAATAAATATTATGCGTGCAAGTACACGCATTAAGAAATGGAGGAAGCTATGAAACAGATTACAGGTGCAGATTTATTTGTGAAAGCACTAAAAAAAGAAGCAGTTGACACATTGTTCGCTTATCCGGGGGGACAGGCGATCGATCTGTTTAATGCACTGTATGGAGAAAGAGAAATAGACGTGATCCTGCCACGTCATGAGCAGGGCTTGATCCATGCGGCAGACGGTTATGCACGTTCTACGGGAAAAGTTGGTGTCTGTCTTGTGACAAGCGGACCAGGGGCTACGAATCTCGTCACGGGCATTGCTGCCGCAAATTATGACAGTGTACCATTAGTGTGTTTTACGGGACAGGTGCCGACACACCTTATTGGGAATGATACCTTTCAGGAAGTGGACTTTGTGGGCATCACAAGAAGTATCTGTAAATATGCTGTGATGGTACGAAAGAGGGAAGATCTGGCAGAAACGATCAAAAAGGCATTTTATATTGCAAGGACAGGAAAACCGGGTGTAGTAGTTGTTGATCTGCCAAAGGATGTCCAGAGGGCTTACGGCAGCGATTTTTACCCAGAGGAAATTATGGTGAGGGGATATAAACCGAATACTTCCGCACATATGGGACAGTTAAATAAGGCACTGGACATCTTGAGCCATGCGGTAAAGCCTCTTTTCCTGATAGGCGGCGGAGTAAATATTGCCCGTGCAAATAAAGAAATGACACAGCTTGCAGAGCTGACAGGCGTACCCGTTATTACGACTATCATGGGAAAAGGGGCAATTCCTACAACAAGCAGTTTATATGTTGGCAATATAGGCATTCATGGGAGCTATGCCGCCAATTCAGCGATTAGTAACTGTGATGTTCTTTTTTCAATAGGAACACGGTTCAATGACCGCATTACGGGGAAAACAGAAGAATTTGCGGTAAATGCAAAGATTATCCATATTGATGTGGATGCGGCATCTATTTCCCGTAATATTGATGTAGATGTTCCTATTGTTGCTGATGCGAAAAAGGCGATATGTGCTTTGCTTGAAAAGGCAAAGCCGCTCCATATCTCAGAGTGGACAGATGAAATCAACGGTTGGAAAAAGAAATATCCGATTACTATGGGGAAAGTCGGTTTGACGCCGCAGATGATTATTCAATCCATAAATGAGTTGTTTAAAGATGCTATTGTTGCTGCGGATGTAGGTCAAAATCAATTATGGGCAACACAATTTCTTGATATTGATGAGAATAAACAAATGCTGACATCGGGCGGTCTGGGAACAATGGGGTATGGTTTTCCTGCTGCAATCGGAGCAAAACTTGGCAGTCCCCATAAAGATGTCATTGTCATATCCGGTGATGGCGGTATGCAGATGAATATTCAGGAAATGGCGACTGCAGTTGTTTATGAACTGCCAATTATCATCTGTATATTGAATAACGGATATTTAGGGAATGTGCGGCAGTGGCAGGAAATGTTTTATGACAGGCGGTATTCGAGTACCTGTATGCGTTATCGGAGAAGCTGTGAAACAGGCTGTAACCAGCCTGATCATTGCTGCCCGGAATATACGCCGGATTTCATTGCACTGGCAGAAAGTTATGGTGCAAAAGGAATCCGTGTCACAAAGGCAGAGGATATAAAATCAGCTTTGAACAGTGCGAAACAAAATACAAAAACACCTACGGTGATTGAATTTATCATAGACAGGGAAATCAATGTCATGCCGATTGTTCCGCCGGGGAACTCTCTGAATGACATGATTTTGGAAAGTGAGGAAAGTGTGAGAAGACTTCCTGATTGCTCACAGCATGGGCTGCTTCGCAAAGAAAGACTAAATCTCACACCGAGAATGAAAAAGAGATGGATTTGTTTATTTGTTGAAAATAAAATAGGTGTACTTGCCCGTATTTCAGGTTTGTTTTCCGGAAAGTCTTATAATCTGGACAGCCTGACAGTCGGAGTCACTGAGGACAGTACCATATCACGAATGACAATCAGTTTAACAAGTGATGACAGGACTTTTGAGCAGATAAAAAAGCAGCTCGGCAGAAGTGTTGAGGTAATCAAAGTGGTGGATTATACAGATACATCTATCCACATGAAAGAAATCTTATTTGTTAAGGTGAATCATTGTTCAGATGCAGACATAACGGAATTGTTTCGGATTTCTAAAGTATTCGGAGTTTCAATAATTGACTATGATGGCGCTACTGTTCTTTTGGAATGTACCCATACAGAAAACAGGAATGATGATTTAATAACCTTGCTGAAAAGAAAGTTTGCAAACAGGATTGAGATCGTAAGGGGCGGAAGTGTCGCGGTTGAAGCTGTCAGCAGCTCGGAAAGATAGAGAACGATACCATGTTAGTTTCTATAGGTCAAGAAATAAAAAATTAAAAACGAACGATTATAAAAAGTTACCATACACAGGAAATCTTTCATAGATTACGAAATCGTTTCATGCGTCTATTTTGTTGTCTTTTTGTTGTCATTTATCGTTTATAGTAAGGAACTATCAACAGTTCCTTGGGAAAATGCAACTGCCGGGAGCGTGTTTGAAAATGCTCTGGGTCAGACGGGAGACAGTCTGTTTGAAGTATTTCAGACACGTTTTAGCAGCTGCAAAACGATTGAGAAATGGAGGATTTGATATGAGGACGATTGTCAGATGGGAGATCAGGAAGTATTTGCGGAATCCCGCTTACTGGATTGGGCTGGCGCTCGTGGCGCTTGGCATCTATCAGCAGGTAAGTCCCTATCTGGGAGTGCACTATTTCACGGAACAGGACGCAGAGGCGGCCGCGGAGATTCCGATTGCAGACAGTGATATTATGGAGGGCGTGATTCCGACAACCGATGAGAACCAACGCAGGGAAGTCTGGGAGGAACATTTGCAGACGACTTTTCAGACCGCGTATGGCATGACAGCGGAGGAGACGCGGGCACTCATTGCGGAGATGAAAGGGATGGACATTGCCAGGATGGTTGACTATCTCGAGGAACATTATGCATATCTCGGCGCAATGCGGGAGTATGAATTTATCACGAGATACCGCAAAGGGACGGCGGAGGAGGTGAATGCATACTTGGACAGGAGACTGCAGGACAAAAGTTTTTCATGGTATTTTTCCAGAAAATACGCTGATTTTGCCAGCCTGTTTTTGTTGTTTTTTGCAGTGGTTCTGCTGTCGGTACTGTTTTTGCAGGATACCAGGAAAAATACGTATGAACTGCTGCACACAAAGCCGATTCCGGCAATCGAATACGTGACTGGCAAGGCGGCAGGAGGGTTTTTGATTTGTGCTATGGCGCTCATGGCGCTGAATGTGATTTTTTATGGATTGTGTCTTGCCGGGACGAGGGATACGGGGTTCGAGGTGCATTTGTATGATTTTTTAGTGTCAACAGCAATCTATATTCTGCCAAACATGCTGATGGTGGTGTGCGTGTATGAGCTGACTGCGTTGTTGTTTCAGAATCCGCTTCCGGCAGTGCCGGTTCTGTTGCTGTACATCATCTATTCCAACATGGGATCAAGAAATGCGGAGGGATTGTACGGTTATTATGGCAGACCGCTGGCAATCATGGTACGGTTTCCGGGTGAATTTTTTGAGATTACGCCGCCCCCGATGTTTCTGCTCAACCAGGTCTTTCTGATATTGGCATCTGCGGTCATTTTATTACTGTCAGTGTGGATATGGAAGAGAAGACGGCTGTAGATTATTGGAGGGTTGTCTGCGTGCAAATGAAATCAGAGGAATAGGAGGGATTTGGTATGGCAAAAGAGATCAAAATCTGTCTGCCGTTGTACAAGATAGCGTATTCATTATGTTTCATACTGGGACTGAGTCTGGTGCGCGGGACAGCGTACACCTGTGAAATCGGAGTCGCGCTGGAAGCGCCTTTGGCGATACTGGCAGCCGTTTTCCTGTCGGATACCTATGTGCAGGAAATGGCTGGAAGCCGATGGGAGGTTTACCATCTGTTTCCCTTGCAGAAGAAAGTTCTTTCCATAATAAAAAGGATTGGTATTCAGGAGGGATATCTGCTGCTGCTGTCCATTGTGGGTTACGCCTGTTTCTGGCTCTTTCAGAAACCGGCGGGAAGCAATATCGGTCAGGGCGTGGGCAGTGAACAGTATCTGTTTGGGGTTTTTATTGTGGCGGCTGGCGTGACAATCAATTTCTGGGGGATTTTGTCCAACACGATTGCAAGTCTGTCCGGCCATATGGGGGCAGGCGTGGGCGGTAGTCTGCTGCTGTGGCTCGGTACAAATTCCCGGCTGGGAGATCGGATATTGGGGGATTTTAATGTGTTTTCCTACACGTTTCGAAGTCTGGACAAATTTGGAAACTGCGCAGGCTTTGGATGGCTGTGCGGAAAAGCGGTGTGCATCGGTCTGATGGCGCTAATGTTAGCGGCACTGCCGAAAATTTTAGATAAGAACCGATTCAGAAATTGTTAATAGACAACTCATAACCACGGAATGCGCAGTTCAGCGCATTCCTGACCCGTGAAAAGGAACAAGACATGTTACTTTTCACACCCACGCCAAAGTAGTGGAAATCATGCGCCAAATTGATGC
>CAMWJQ010000316.1 GCA_947174615.1 uncultured Lachnospiraceae bacterium | reverse complement strand
GCCGCCATTATAATTCCGATCTCTTTTTTCATTTTTATAATCCTCAAAAGCTGTGCAATAATTACATATCATCAATGAGCGTAATAATCTCCTGAAACGGCATCAGCTTCGCATCCACCTCGAGCGCCCTGTGGTTTTTCAGGATCTCGACTGCGGTGCTCTGCATTGCTGGAAATGCGCTCCTTGTGAGCTGGTTTGCATAGATGACAATATTGACGCCATGCTGTGCAAGCTCTGCCTCTGTGACACTGTTAAAGGATGTCGGCACGACTACTAACGGCGTATCCTTGTCCTGACGCCGAAAACGGTCACAAAATTCAAAAATCTCCTCCGGTGACTTTTGCCTTGAATGAATCATAATCGCATCCGCGCCCGCCCCGACATAGGCGGCTGCCCGCTGCAAGGCGTCCTCCTGCCCCTTTTCTAAGATCAGGCTCTCAATGCGCGCGATAATCATAAATTCTTCGGTGCGCTGTGCATTCTTACCAGCACGAATCTTATTACAAAAATTTTCTATGGAATCCTGTGTCTGCACCACATCCGTTCCAAACAGAGAGTTTTTCTTTAATCCTGTCTTATCCTCAATAATGACAGCGGACACCCCCATGCGCTCCAGCGTGCGCACATTGTATACAAAGTGCTCCACCAAGCCCCCTGTGTCTCCGTCCAAGATAATGGGCTTCGTCGTCACCTCCATCACATCATCAATCGTGCGCAGTCTGGAGGACAAATCGACAAGCTCGATATCCGGCTTGCCTTTTGCTGTGGAGTCGCACAGGCTGGACAGCCACATCGCATCGAACTGGTCCAGCTCCCCATTATGTGCTACGATGGTTTTCTCAGCAATTAGTCCTGTCAGTCCGCTGTGTACCTCAATGGTCTTTACAACAGGACATAGTTTTATGAGCTGCCGCAGACGACGCCGTCTGTACTCTGGCATAGAGAGCCGTTCGCGGATATTGTCGTCGATTTTTCGAACGCGTTCATTGTATGTATAGCCGATTTCTATTAATTCTCCGCCATACTTTGCGAGATTTTGCAGTACATTCTCGCGAATCGCACGCTCTGGTCCCTCGCACCAGTTATCCCCATGAATCACATAATCCGGCAAAAGCTCGGCGATAATCTCATCGTACATGATTTCATTTTGTATGAGAACAGAATGCGCCAGTCCGGTATCGCGCACAATCTGCTTCCGCTCTTCGATCGTGATTGTCGGAAACCGATTGTATTTGATCATCGCCGCATCGCTCAGGACGCCAACGATTACCTCACCATACTTCGCTGCCTCACGCAGTATATTCATATGCCCCTCATGAATCACATCCGTACAAAAGCAGGTGTATACCTTTTTCATCACTCAACCTCAAGCCTTTCCGCGCCCATCTATATAACGAATGGGTATCTGAACCTCATATTTGCGAAGCGCCTCCTCAAATACCACAAAAAAATCCTCGATATCCTCGGCTGTGACTGCGCCCAATGCACACAGCCGAAACGTGTTCTGCGTTGACACCTTGCCGGGATAGATCGTAAAACCGCGCTCATAACAGTAATCATGCACTTTCTCAAAATCCCAGTTCTCATCATCAGGATAGCGCACAGACACCACTAGCCCCGCTTGCTGCTCTCTCCTGATGATATCCTGAAAACCAAGTCGGTCAAGCCCCGCATGAATTGCCTCAAAAACGCTTAAATGCCGTTGCCATTTTGCCTGCTCACCCTCAGCAAAGTACTCATCCAATGCCTGTCTGGCTGCATAAATAGTCTGTACAGGCGGCGTAAAATGCATCTCTCCTGTTGTTTCAAAAAAATGATACTGTAAATAAAGATTGCAGTAATAAGAACGCTTGGGATAGTCCGCAGACTGCTCGATCAGCGCTCTGTTTCCAACGATAAAAGAAAGTCCGGTCATTGCCATCAGCCCTTTTTGCGCCGATGCCATACAGAAGTCAATATTCTCACGCTCTATATCAATGGGACGCATCGCATAAGTCGATGTCGTATCCACCGTAAACACAGCGCCATATTGATGTGCAAGCGCACCGATTTCGCGGATTGGATTCAAGATACCAGTCCCGGTCTCATTGTGCGTAGTATGGACAAGTGCAATATCTGGATTTTCCCGCAAGACCGTCTCTACCTTCTCCAAATCAGGCAGCGCATCCACCGGCATTGTAAGATCTATCATCGGCAGACCATAATATACACAAATTTCTGCTGCCCTAGCACTGTAAGCGCCATTGTTGATGATGAGGACCTTCTTCCCCTCCGGCAGCAGGGAGTTTAGACAAACGTCAATATTGATCGTGCCTGAACCACAAAATAATACTGCCGTATATTTGTTCAAATCACCGTGAACAATACGCACCAAATCTGCGCGCATCTGTCTCATCATTGATGCAAACTCCTTCTCCCGCGGACAGATATCCGGCACAACCTGTGCCATTTTTACAGTGTCCGTCGTTGTTGCAGGTCCTGGATTCAATAAAATATTTCGTGTGATTTTCTGCATTTAATATTCTTCTTCCTCCTCGTGCTTTTTCTGATAATAGGCAAGACGTTCCATAATATACGCCGCGCCGACTTCCCCGCTGTGCCCGATGTGATAGATATACTTCTCCCGGATTTCAGCAAGGGCTTCTTTGGAAAAGGCATTGTCGCTTAACAATTCCTCCACAACCTCTGGCAGCAACACAAGCTGGTCCATGTCGATACTTTTGCCGATTTGATTGCGAAGCTCAATGTCAATCGGTGTGATGCCAAGCTCTGCATAGTCCTCATTCATGACTTTCATCGGTGTATTGATAAAAAGCGACGGCTTTAACGTTGCAAAAGAATATTCAAATGCAATGCTGGACCAGTCCGTAATCAGCACATCTGCCTCATACACAGTACGATTTGAGGAAAAATCAGTCTGTAGGTCCATATTGCTGCGCGCGTCAATGCAGAATTTTTCTCTCAGCGCATCCAGACGCTCCTGCTCATGGCGGACAAACTGCGGATGCGGTCGAATAATGATATGATAGCCATATCCCTGCAAACGGTTTAGAAGTTCCTCAATGCAGGTAGATAAAATATTGTCCTTCTGCCATGAGGGAGCTATCAAAATATTTTTTAACGAATTTGTCTTTTGCTTCTCTTTTTTATCCATCGCATTGCAGGACCGTATCATATTGTCAATGACACTGGATCCCCACGGGATAATTTTCTTTTGCGGCAGGTTGTACAATTCCTCACGTTTTCTGATTTCTTCTGTACACAGCCAGCCCGACGAGAAGATCGTATCAAAGTGATCCAGCGCCTCTTTTCTGAATGTCAGGTTGGGGCTGTTGACATCATGCGGCACATAGATATACTCATTGTCCTTGCGTACCAGCGAACGTTTGATATGAAAGCTCTCCAAATCCGGCGTTGTCATCACAACAATATCCGCCTCCATCTTCATCATCAGCACAATCAGCTTGTTCTCGCCAATATAATACGGTTTAAACCGCTCGCTCTCCATCTCAAAAACCTTGTCCTGCGGGTCACTGGTAATATAATGAATAATTACATCAGACTGTTCCAGAAGCGTCTCTATTATATTTTGAAAATATTTATAAAAACCATTTTTCTCCGAATAAAAGACAAGCTGCATCTCATAATCTTTGAAAAACCGCTTGTAATCTGCTCTCTCTTTTTTTCGATACGGGTCTTTCTCAAAAAGCTTTTTCTTATGCTGGCTTTGAAACACACTGGCTGCCTTCAGCTCCTCACGGCTCTTCGCAAGCGCCTCATAATCAATGTAGTGTTTGGGATTCATGACCATATTTAAAAAATACAACTGTACCACAGAAAAGAGATTGCTAAAGATCCAATAAATGCCGACACCCGTCTTGACAAAAAATCCCAGATACAGGGACAATCCAATCGACAAAATCATTGTTCCCAATTGATTCAGTCTTCCCTGCTCTGCCTGTAAAACGTTGATTTTATTTTGTATAAAGCACATAAACCACGCAGAAAACGCAGCGATCAGCGGAATCAAATACGAGATTCCCCCAACCTCTGCGGGAACAGACGACAGATCAAGACTTCCGAGCATTGTGTCGAGCACACCTGATTTTCCGCGAAAAATGTGCCGGGCAGGATGATTGATCACATCGATCACCCCCATCAACAATATTAGCTGCAGCGCTAACGGTATCAAATCTGCCAGTGGCTGATAATGCTCTTTTTTATAAAGTTCATACTGCTCCTCCGAAATCTTTTCACCATTTCCATAATATTTTGCCTTGATCAAATTCATCTCGGGCTGCATTTTTACCATCTTGATAGAATTTCTCTGTACCCACAAGGATACCGGCAGCAGAACGATTTTCGTGGCAAATGTAAAAAAGATGATTGATATAAAATAATTTGGCAGGATGCGGTAACAATAATACATTAGCCAGCCTAAAATACTGCCGATCAGACCTACTATATAATTCATAACAATCGTATTCTCCGTATGCTTCCTCTTTCGAATTAGTCCTCTTTTTCATGATGCTTTTTCCGCGCACGTTTCTTCTTCTGGTTTCGGAAAAACTTCATGATCTTATGTCTGTAAACCGTACAGGCAGCGCCGACTGCAATCGCCACGCCTGCCACAGCCTGAATCACATAGGTCACTGCCGATGGGTCAATATATGCCAAAGACGTATTCCCCAGCATTACGAAAAAGCAGGAAAAGAAATATAAAAATTTACCTATTTTCAATCCTATTTTCATTTTTTAATTATCCTTTCTTCCTTACCGTCTCTATACTATTTTTCTATATGAAACCACTTTAGACCAAAATGGGCTAAATGTCAATAGAACTTTTTTTTGAACATTAATATTAAATTAAAATTATATTAAAAAAGGAGGAACTACTATTTTCTACAGAATCAAAAATCTGCGTGAAGATGCCGATCTGACACAGACAGAACTCAGCCAGCATCTTAATGTATCCCAGCGCGCTTACTCTCATTACGAGAACGGTACGTGGGATATTCCAACCAATAATTTCATTGCTATTGCTGAATACTACCATGTGA
>CAMWJQ010000315.1 GCA_947174615.1 uncultured Lachnospiraceae bacterium | reverse complement strand
CTAATATACAGGTAATACACCACCTTCGGATAAATTTTTACATAACTGTATATGTCAAACACATCACTTTTGATGTACATCAAGATTTCTTCACACCGAGACGCCAGCTTTTCCGGATGGCAGTACTTTGTGTATTCCAGTATCATATCCAGCTCCTGCACTGAGAGACAGAGATCACCCACTGCCTGATCATCAAGATCTGGAACGGTCAGTTTGACTGCCTTTTCGCACATTTGTGCGATCAATTCTGTCGATTCATGCCGCTTCTGCATCATCTGTGCTCTCATTACCAGCTCAAACTGTCTGCCTAATTTGTCTGTATCGCCTGTCTCATCATAATATTTCAATAAATCTTCTGCTGTCTCATAATTTGACTTCTCAATGGCATTGACGATTCCCTGCTTTCTCTTCCACACAAGATAATCCTCCCGAAACAAAAAGTTCTCATAGCCATCGCTGCAGACGCCAAGCCTTGCCAGAATCCTGTCTCGAAGTTCCTTATCCGGAAATCTTTCTCCTCTTTCAATTCTGCCAATCATACTAAAAGAACAGATGCCCTTGCACAAATCCTCCAACGTAATATGCTGTATTTCGCGCGCCTTCCTCACAAGCGTCGGAAAATCCCACAAATCCAATGCCTGCAATTCATAATATTTTTTACTGATTCCCATCTCATTCATTTCCTTTACATCACAATTTATCTCTGGTATGGAGCGCTTATACACCCTAATTTCCATTCTACTATGGTTCTTCATGAACCGCATATCATAAATGGTCTCTTCACAAAACTGTGCAAACAGCATCTTTTACTGCAATACAAAAGTCTGCTTATATGTATCATACTCATAAAGCAGACTTTTTGTCAAATACTCCTATCTTATTCGTGATTTCATTATAAATATTTCTTTAAAACATCTACCTTGTCCAGCTTTTCCCAAGGAAGGTCAAGATCATTGCGTCCAAAATGCCCATACGCTGCGGTCTGCTTGTAGATGGGTCTTCTAAGATCCAACATCTCAATGATTCCAGCTGGACGCAGATCAAAATTCTCGCGCACAATCTCAACCAGCTTCTCGCTGTCAAGCCTGCCTGTGCCAAAAGTCTCCACATTGATCGACGTAGGCTGCGCCACGCCAATTGCATAAGACAACTGAATCTCGCATTTGTCTGCAAGACCTGCCGCCACCAGATTCTTTGCTACATATCTGGCTGCATAGGCACCGCTTCTGTCTACCTTCGTGCAGTCTTTTCCGGAAAATGCGCCGCCGCCGTGACGTGCATATCCACCATATGTATCCACGATAATCTTACGTCCTGTCAGTCCTGCATCCCCATGCGGTCCGCCGATGACAAAGCGCCCTGTTGGATTGATAAAAAACTTGGTGTCCGCATCGATTAATTCCTGCGGCAAAATCGCATCAAACACATGCTTTTTAATATCCGTGTGAATCTGTTCCTGTGTCACATCCTCATCATGCTGTGTGGAGAGCACCACTGCCTCAAGACGCTTTGGCTTGCCATTCTCGTCATACTCTACAGATACCTGTGTCTTTCCGTCAGGTCTCAAATATTTTAAGGTACCATCCTTGCGCACCTTGGTAAGCTGCAATGCAAGCTTGTGTGCAAGCGAGATCGGATATGGCATATACTCCTCGGTCTCATTGGTCGCATAGCCGAACATCATGCCCTGATCGCCTGCGCCGATCGCCTCGATCTCGGCATCACTCATCTGCTTTGCTTCGAGCGCCTTGTCTACCCCCATTGCGATATCTCCAGACTGCTCATCAATCGCTGTGAATACCGCGCAAGTATTTCCGTCAAAACCATATGCGGACTTGTCATATCCGATTTCCTTGACTGTATCGCGCACAATCTTTGGAATGTCCACATATGCCTTGGTTGTAATCTCTCCTGTCACAAGCACAAACCCAGTGCAGGTTGCTGTCTCACAGGCAACACGGCTCATGGGGTCCTGCTCCATCAGCGCATCAAGGATGGCATCAGAGATGGCATCACACACTTTGTCAGGATGTCCTTCTGTTACTGATTCTGAAGTAAATAATAGTTTCTCCATTCGTACTTCCTCCTAAAAAAATTCCGCTTACTCGACTGAATAAGCGGAAGTGATTGGTTTCCCGATAATCAAATCCTCTTATTGTTCGAACTATTGCGATCTAACATTCCGCAAATAGCAACTCGCTCAGGTTGGCACCTTCCGTCCGAATAAACGGGGTTGCCGTAGCTTCACAGGTCCTTTGTACCTCCACCACTCTGAATAAGAGTTTCATACTATAACTCACAATATTGAATTTTCATATCAGATACATCATATACTGATTTGCCTGCCATGTCAACTGGTAAAATGATTAAAATTTTATTTCTTTTTTGCTTTTTCCAGCATGCGTTTCACGTAAATTCCGGTATAGGAATTCGGGCACTCCGCAATATGCTCCGGCGTACCCTCGGCGATCACGGTTCCGCCCCCGTCGCCGCCCTCTGGTCCGATGTCTATGATATAGTCTGCTGTCTTGATCACATCCAGATTATGCTCAATGACAATCACGGTGTTGCCCCCCTCTGCCAGGCGCTGCAGGATCTCAACCAGCTTGTGCACATCTGCAAAGTGAAGCCCCGTCGTCGGCTCATCCAAAATGTAAATGGTCTTTCCTGTACTTCGTCGGCTCAGCTCCGTCGCTAATTTGATGCGCTGCGCCTCACCGCCTGACAGCGTTGTTGAAGGCTGTCCCAGTTTGATATAAGAAAGTCCCACGTCGTACAGCGTCTCAATCTTTCTTTTAATAGAAGGAACAGGTTCAAAGAAGGTCATTGCCTCCTCAACGGTCATGTCCAGTACGTCATAGATGCTCTTGCCTTTATATTTTACATCCAGCGTCTCGCGGTTATACCGTTTTCCCTGACAAACCTCGCAAGGCACATACACGTCCGGCAGAAAATGCATCTCAATCTTGATGATGCCATCGCCGCCGCAAGCCTCGCACCGTCCGCCCTTCACATTAAAACTAAAACGCCCCTTGCTGTAGCCCTTTGCCTTTGCATCAACTGTCGATGCAAACAAATCTCTGATCTGGTCAAATACTCCGGTGTAGGTTGCCGGATTGGAGCGCGGAGTCCTGCCAATCGGAGACTGGTCAATCGCAATCACCTTGTCAAGCTGCTCAACACCTTCTATTTTCTTGAATTTTCCGGGTATTGTGCGCGCCCTGTTAAGCTTTTTTGCCAGATATTTGTACAAGATCTCATTGACCAGCGAAGATTTGCCCGATCCAGATACCCCAGTGACGCAGGTAAACACGCCGAGCGGAAACTTCACGGTGATATCCCTGAGATTATTTTCCGCCGCTCCCTTTACAGTCAGCCAGCCGTTCGGCTTGCGTCTTTTCTCCGGAACCGGAACCCGTAAGCTGCCGCTTAGATACTGACCGGTGATGGACTCCGGCACCTGCATGATCTCCTCCGCAGTGCCCTGCGCGATCACTTCTCCGCCATGCTCTCCGGCACCGGGACCGATATCGATCACATGGTCTGCAGCCAACATGGTGTCCTCGTCGTGCTCCACGACCAGCAGTGTATTCCCCAGATCTTGAAGATTGCGCAGGGCAGAGAGCAATTTATCATTGTCACGCTGATGCAGCCCGATGCTCGGCTCATCCAAAATATAACACACGCCGACCAAACCAGAACCAATCTGCGTCGCAAGCCGGATGCGCTGCGCCTCGCCGCCTGACAGGGACGCAGTGCCCCGCGACAGGCACAGATATTCCAGTCCCACGCTCGCCAGAAATCCAACGCGCGCGCGAATTTCCTTTAAAATACGCTTTCCGATCAATTGCTGCTGCGGTGTCAGCTCCATCGTATCCAGAAATTGGTACAGATTTGTGATAGACATGGAGGTAATCTCATAAATATTCTTATCACAGACTGTCACCGCCAGCGATGTCTTTTTCAGACGCCTTCCGCCGCACTCTTTGCAGGGCGTGATACGCATGAAGGTTTCATACTCCTGCTTAATCCCTTCCGATGCGGTCTCCCTGTATCTGCGCTCCACATTTTTGAGCAATCCCTCAAACGCCACAGGATAGGTTCCCTCGCCGCGCTGCCCCTTGTAATACACCGTGACTTCCTTCCCTTTTGTCCCATTGATCAGCACGTCCTTCACTTTTTCGGGCAATTCTTCAAACGGCGTGTCGAGCGAGAAATCATACGCCTTGCACAAAGCCTGCAAAATCGCATTGGTAAAACTGCTCTTGTCCGCACAAGACTGCCATCCCATGACAGTGATTGCGCCCTGATTGATGCTGAGGCTTTTGTCCGGTATGATTAAGTCCATATCAAACTCCATCTTATACCCGAGTCCAAAACACTCCGGGCAGGCGCCAAATGGATTGTTAAAAGAAAAGCTTCTGGGCTCCACCTCATCAATACTGATATTACAGTCAGGGCATGCGAAACTGTCAGAAAAATTCATCATCTCGCCGTCAATCACGTCCACCATCAAAAGACCGTCAGAAAGAGTCATGACATTCTCAATGGAATCAGTCAGTCTGCGCTCAACGCCTTCTTTCACAGCGATTCTGTCCACAATTATTTCAATATTGTGTTTAATATTTTTCTCGAGTTTGATTTCCTCAGACAGATCGTACAGGTTTCCGTCAATGCGGACGCGCACATACCCGCTCTTTTTGGCTCGGTCAAGCACCTTGGCATGCTCGCCCTTTCTGCCGCGCACCACAGGCGCCAGCAGCTGAAGTTTTGTGCCCTGCGGCAGCTCCATGATCTGATCGACCATCTGATCTACCGTCTGGCGCTTAATTTCCCTGCCACAGTTTGGACAGTGCGGTATCCCGATGCGCGCATACAAAAGCCTGAAATAATCATAGATTTCGGTCACAGTGCCGACAGTCGAGCGCGGATTGCGGTTTGTGGACTTCTGATCGATTGAAATCGCAGGAGAAAGCCCATCAATCCGCTCCACATTCGGCTTCTCCATCTGTCCTAAAAACTGTCTGGCATAGGAGGACAAAGATTCCATATACATGTCTCTTATACTCA
>CAMWJQ010000314.1 GCA_947174615.1 uncultured Lachnospiraceae bacterium | reverse complement strand
GCATCAGACGATCAATATTAAAGTTGTGCACAAAGGCATTGATCGCCGGTGTGACAAGCTCTTTCTTTGTCTTTCTGCCAATCTCAATCATTTTCTGCCACGCAGACAGGAAATTCATGCGCTTTTGATGTTCTTGATTTTCCTTGAACACAGACGCATGTCTCAATGCTTTGTCAATCTCTTGTATCAATTCCCCTGACAAGCTCAGACTGCGCTTCCTGAACACATACTGCACTTCTGACAGCTCTGCCGTTAATTGCTCGACCTTCTCCTGACAATCCTGTATGTCATAAAACTCAATCGCCAGCTTGAGTTGGCGTCTTGCCTCATCGTCATTGCCTAGTATCCGGCAGAGACGGGCAAACTCGATCGTATATTGTCCAAAAATATAAAACTGATTCCCCACCGACTCGTCCAGACAGCTTTCTGCCAGCTCGAAATTGGTGAAAGCCTCCTCATAAGACTTGTTCTCCATAAGCTGTAGTCCATAGCTATAAAAATAGATAAATAAATCATCATTGCACATAATATAATCATGCACGATTGACTTCTCATCCATCACATAGGACCTGTCAATCAAATGTTCGAGAAAAAGTCTTGTCTTTTCTATGTAGATTGTACATTTGAGCTCATTCCCAGCATAATGACTGCACAGTGCCAATAGCCCCACAAGCTTCGAGATATTGCATACTCTGAGGCTGTTCATCTTCATTTCCTTAACAATTCGAAAAGACATTTCCAGATATCCATAAGCGTTTTTATAGTCCTGTGTCATGATGCAGTTGATTGCCATATTGTAAAGTGTCTCACCCACATAATCAATTCTTTCCATTTTAAGAAAGCTGACCAGTGCGCGGTTATAGCAGTTAAAAGCTTTATCATACGCTTCCATTGCTGACGATATATACCCGACGCCGTTATAGATCATTGCCTCCTCATAGTCATCCTTGCCCTGCACAAGCTCATGACATTTCTCATAGTAATAGTTCGCCGTTTTGAAAAAACCATTTGAGGACGCAATCATAATGTTCTTGCGATACGCCTCCATCATGAAATATTCATTGCCAAGCGCCTCCATGATCGCAATACCTTTCTTAAAATATACAAGCCTGTTTTCAATCTGGTTCTCATCGGCAAAGTTCGCTGGCTGATTGTCATACGCATAGACATAAATATGCGACAGATGATTCCAAAAATGATACTCCTCTGCCATACGCAGAACTTCTTCATCCACAGGAATATCATTCGCACAGAAAAATATATTGTGCCATCCTGACATTTTTACCATGATATCCAGAAGTTTTGCGATAAAAATGTCATAATCTGACTGCCGTTTTTCCGCTATCTCAAGACATTTTCCTGCATACTTGCCCGCCTCGTCAAGCTTTCCATTATACATATGCGCCATGCACATAAAATAGTAATATGTATGATCCAGTGACAAATCCTTTGTCTGTCCCCGCAGCTCTTTTAACTTTTCACACAATAACAGCGCTTGGGAAAAATTCTGTGTGTAGATTGACACCAGCGTGTACAGTTTGATAATCTCACACTTATAATCCCAAGCAATGTTAATCTCCTCCACTGTTATCATTTTATATATAATTTCAAGATAATAGTTAGCCTGCAAAAAATCAAGACAGAACAGCAGATTATGAATCTTTATGATATAGCTGTCCAGACAGTCCACCGAAAAGATAAAATCATTAAAACCGCCATTGGGACTACCCAACACACCAGAACTTGTCTCTGTCACCAGTTTCTGATCACAAACATACCGATAAAATTTATCCCACAATGGCTCCATATGGGATAAGGGCACCTTCGCTTCATTGTAAGCTGCGATGACAATGATATTATGACATGTATGATCTTCAATCAGATTGTGGATAAAATGCATGGAGGAACCATTTGCGTACTGCATATCATTCAGCAAAAAAACTACCTGCCTGTCCCCTGCAAGATGTGAGACAATATTGACAACCGCAGAGGCAATTTTATCCTGCTCAAATGCGACCTCATCAATCAGGAGATTCTCCTCCCGCACACACAAGCCGTTTTGAAAAAAACTCTTAAACACGGACTTGTGCAGACTATAGACATTACATTTATCGAGCAGCTGGTCAATCTCCTCCTCCGTGAGTGGTCCAAACGCACCTCGCGCAAAATCAAGAAATGGTTCAAACACACTGACCATATCTGACACTTTAAAATCATGCAGACATACAAGCATGTCTGGATTCTCCCGCTCGATCTGCGCTTTCCCGCTCTCCGAAAGAACAAATGTATTATAATGCCTCAAGAGCAGAAAATTACCATTGCCTGCATGAAGCCCCAGTCGAACCCTGTTTTGAATACTATTTTCCGCATCTTTGTTCATATCCATTACCCCGGCTACCAAATTATTTCAGACCAATCGCTGATTCCTATGAAAGATTTTGCCCAGTCCATATATAGAGCGGCATTCTCGCCATCCATCTCATCATAGATTTTTTGTGAAAAATCATCCAGGGATGCATCCATTCCCGGATCGCTGTACAACAAAAGATACATCATTTCATCTATAAATGGATTATCCATGACTGCTGCATAGGATGCGCAGAGCGCCGCTGCCTGAATCTCACTTCCCTGCGCATTTGAAATACCGATTTCGCTCAGAATAATATGCCGGACATTTCCGTCTGTATCGAGCATCTCCGACGTCTGCATAAAGTCTGTGAGCACTGACAAATTCTGAAATGTAACCACCTGCCCCGATGCTACTTCAGCAGCATATGCATCCCCCTTTTTCAGTCCGGACATATCCCAGAATTTTGCATAGCCCATAGGATTTGTATACGGATGCTGTGCGACACCCCAGTTAATATCACCGCCCTGCTTTATCAAATCATTAAACCTTTCAAGGAAATCTTTCCCATCCATATATTGATAATACTCTTTGTCCGCCGGGGTCAGATCCTTGTTCCAGATCTGATCCAAACAGACATACACCCGCGCATTGGCATTTGTGCTCATGATCGCATTGTACATCACCCGGAACGCCTGTGTATATTCTTTGATATAGGTATCCCAATCTGTCCATGCCATATAGTTCCATGTGCGGGTGTTCACTTCGTTTCCGATAATCCAGTTCTCTCCACCCTTCGAATTAGCTGCATAATATTCCATATTGACCGCCAGTGTCCTGACGCCCTCCTCATCGGAGGCATTAAACATATAATACATTGGATTTTTGATTCTGTGGGAATCTGCGCTTCTCGCATCTGCCCTCGACAGCGGATGTGTCAGCGCCTCACAGTCTCCGGTATTCAGCACCTGCAATGTCTTAAACACCCATCCAAGTTCAGGTCCATAGGTCCCATCCATAAAGATATTATTGAAATCTTCGCCCTGTGTCGATTTCTTGGTTCTTGGATATCTCATCAGCGTATTCCATGCAAGTGCCTCGGGATTGGTAATGTATCTTGGCTCTGTCACCAGATGCACTATGCCGCCGCTTTTGATGCCGACAGCAAATTTTGAGTAAAGCCGGGTATCCTCCTGTCTGAAATTCACTGGAAAAGTAAATCGGCACGTTGTCTCAGAGAGATCAAACGGCATCACTTCGATAATATCAGTTTCATTTGAAATATGATATTCATATGGCGCCATCTCGAATAAGTAAAGCATCCCATCATCAGACATGGGCAGTCCGCTGCCCAGCAGTACCTCATACGTCACCATACCATTTTTTTCTACTGTACAGCTCACATGCCGCACATTTCCGAGCGACAGCTGATCCATCTCCTCTCCCAACTGCGTGCCAACAACTTCGGCGGCATAGGAGTTCCCCCCCATGCCGCCAGCCAGCATACCTATTATCAGGCATGTCAATATTGTCCTTTTCATCTCAAAAATTTTTCGCATTGCAAACATCCTTTTTATCGAATTCAGTCATCAATCATAACGCTCTCTGCGAGCAAGTTTCAATGGTATTATACCAAATCCCGACTATTTCTGTCAATGTTCGCACGTATTTTCAATTCTATATCCGTAACATTTGTTACTGTTTGCTCCGTTCCAGCAACAGGCAATAATCCATGCAAACGGATTTTTGCTTTCAAAACGATACGTTTTCTCACTAACAGTTCAGAAATGTATGTCCTGGAACGAACTGTTGCCTATATCAATTCTTTTTCGTTCATAATCTTTTCCTCCACGATCTTGCTGACTGCTGGTTCATATCGTTTGAAAGCAAGAACTACTTTGAATAAATCCCCATCCACGATAATCTCCATATCACCGCCAATCAGCTTCATCAGGCTCTGCGCGATGGACAGCCCCAAGCCATGCCCCTCCGTATTGCGCGATTTATCCCCGCGCACAAAGCGCTCCATCAACTCCTCACCACTGATGTTCAGAGGATATTTGGAAATATTGCGAAATGTAATGCTCACCCTGACTGCCGCGGCTTCAAGATTGACATAGACTCTTGACCCCGGCTGTGCATACTTGCAGATATTGTTCATCAGATTATCAATGACACGCCACACATGCCGTCCATCCGCCATGATATAGACTGGCTCATCGGGTTTGCTGATAATTAAATCCAGCCCGACAGCAGCTGCTTTCTCTTCGAATTCGCCGACCGTCTGAGTCACAAATACACCGACCTCAAGCTGCTGGCTGTCAACTGTCAGATTTCCAGAGGATGCTTTGGATGCCTCCACCAAATCTTCAATTAGCTTTTTTAGTTTGGAGGATTGTCTGTCCAGCACTTCAAGATATTCAGCCGCCTTATCATTGTGCAGTTCTTCCTTCGAGAGCAGATCTACATAGTTGATAATCGAAGTGAGCGGTGTCTTGATATCATGTGACACGTTTGTGATCAGCTCGGTTTTGAGACGCTCACTCTTCATGCGTTCATCGACTGCCTTGGTCATTCCCTCGTTGATTTTATTCAGATTTTCTCCATGCTTCCTGCACTCCCAGAACATTTTCGCCGTATTGACTTTGTACGTAAGATTCCCCTCTGCCATGTTCCGACTCGCCTTCTGCAGCTCATACAACTGGAGGATCAGCACGCACACAACCGCACAGAGCAGCAT
>CAMWJQ010000313.1 GCA_947174615.1 uncultured Lachnospiraceae bacterium | reverse complement strand
CGGCTGTGTGCATAACTTTATACTGAGCGGTCAGTCTTTTCGACCGCCAGTATAAGTATCGCACTTTATTTTATGAAAATCAATCATAAATATGATGGTTTTCATAATTTTTGATGAGAAGTTCATCGTTTGGGTGTTGCATAATTCTGACAGGGTGTGTTAAGATATTGTCGAAACATTTGTTGAGAGACTGCTGCAGCCATACTTGCCGAATGGCAGCGGGAGTTCTTAATAAAATGTAATAAAGAACTGTTACAAAATAAGAGGAAGTAAGATGAAAAATAAAGTATTAATTATTGATGATGCGGAATTTAACCGCGAGATGCTCACAGAGATTCTTGAGAAAGAGTATGAGATTCTGACTGCTGAGGATGGGCAGAAGGGGATTGAATTGTTAGAGGCGCATCAAAGTGAAATTGGTGTGGTGCTTCTTGATCTCATCATGCCCGTCATGGATGGCTACAGGGTGTTGGAGATTATGGAGGAGAAAGGCTGCCTCAAGCATATACCTGTGCTGGTGATCAGCGGTGAGCAGGCAGTTGCTGTTGAGCGCAAATGCTTTGACTATGGGGTCACTGATTTTATCAGAAAGCCGTTTGACAATGAATTGGTAATGAGACGCGTGCGAAATATGGTGGATTTGTTTACATACAGAAATAGCTTAGAGGATCAGGTAGAGGCGCAGACGAGGACATTGAAGCGCCAATATGAGATGATCTGTAAACAGGCAGAGGAGCTTAAACAGCAGAATGAAAAGATTACAGATATCTTGGCAGAGGTGGTTGAGAGCAGGAATCTGGAGAGCGGAGAGCATGTTAAGCGTGTTAAGTCCTATACGAAGATCTTGGCAGAAGAATTGATGGCGACCTGTCCAGAGTACAATCTTACGGAGGAGGAAGTGCGGATCATCGAGTCTGCGAGTGCTGTACACGATATCGGAAAGATTACAATACCAGATCATATTTTGCTAAAGCCGGGAAAGCTCACCGATGAGGAGTTTGAATGTATGAAGTCCCATACTGTCAAGGGATGCGAGGTGCTTGATCACATTGAGGGTGTCTGGGATGAGCGGTATAAAAAATATGCGTACAAGATTTGCAGACACCATCATGAGCGTTTTGACGGCAGAGGTTATCCAGATCGGCTTGTTGGGGATGAGATTCCGATTGCGGCGCAGATTGTATCCGTGGCGGATGTCTATGATGCATTGATCAGCGAGCGCTGTTATAAGAAGGCATTCACGAAGGAACAGGCTTTTCATATGATTACGAACGGTGAGTGCGGTACTTTTTCACCGAAGCTCATGCAGTGTTTCCAGAATGCAAGAGAAAAGATGGAGAATGTATCAAGAGAGGTATAAGGGCAGATTTAGAAGAAGGTGTAGAGTCTTAGCGTTTGAGAGACGATACACCTTTTTCTATGCAAAAAAATTTCTCTTGACATTTACCTTACAGGGGTATAGTATAGTAGGAGAAAGGTATATTTACGAAAGGACAGGGAAAACTATGGATAATAATATGATGGAAAATGCAGAAAATGCAGAAAATGAAGTAAATAATGAGGAAAATACGGTGAGCGCAAATGAAACATGTGAGCATTGTACCACAAAGATGAAGGAGCGCTCTGAGAAAGAGTATAAGGACATGATGAACCGACTGAGCCGCATTGAGGGGCAGATTCGCGGCATCAAAGGAATGGTTGAGAAAGATGTTTACTGTACGGACATCTTGGTACAGGTGGCGGCGGTCAATGCAGCGCTCAACAGCTTTAACAGAGTACTCCTTGCAAATCACATCAAAACCTGTGTGACGCAGGATATTTTAAATGGAAAGGAAGAGACTGTCGATGAGCTGGTCAACACGCTCAAGAAACTAATGAAATAAGATTTGGAAATAAGATTTGGAAATAAGATTTGGAAATAAGACAATGAAACAAGATCATGAAATAGAGGAGGCAACCCACAATGGAACAATATACAGTGACAGGGATGAGCTGTGCTGCCTGTAGTGCCAGAGTGGAAAAAGCAGTGTCAAAGGTAGCAGGCGTGAGTGCCTGCTCTGTGAGTCTGCTGACAAATTCCATGGGCGTAGAGGGAACTGCAGCCGCAGAGGCAGTGATACAGGCAGTGGAGGAGGCAGGATATGGCGCAGCAGTCAAGGGCAGCAGTGCCAAGAACAATGCACACGCTGCTGAGGAGGTGCTTTTGAGGGATCAGGAAACGCCAGCGCTAAAACGCAGACTCTGGTATTCGATTGGTTTTCTGATTATACTGATGTATTTTTCGATGGGGCATATGATGTGGAATTTTCCAGTGCCAGCCATACTGGAACAGAATCATGTGGCGATGGGACTGATACAGCTATTGCTGACAATCGCAGTCATGGTCATTAATCAGAAATTTTTTATCAGCGGTTTCAAGAGTCTTTGGCACAGGGCGCCCAACATGGATACGCTGGTTGCGCTGGGCTCTGCCGCGGCGTTTGTCTACAGTACGTATGCATTGTTTGCAATGACAGATGCGCAGCTTAACAGGGATGCGGATGCTGTTATGAGATATATGCATGAGTTTTATTTTGAGTCAGCAGCAATGATATTGACCTTGATTACGGTTGGGAAAATGCTGGAGGCGCACTCTAAGGGAAAAACGACGGACGCGCTCAGAGGATTGATGAAAATATCGCCCAAGACAGCAGTGCTGATGCGCGGCGGCAGTGAAGTCAAAGTGCCTGTTGAGGATGTGGCAGTGGGAGATATCTTTGTAGTAAGACCGGGCGAGAGTGTTCCTGTCGATGGCGTGGTGCTGGAGGGGACGAGTGCGGTCAATGAGGCAGCGCTCACTGGTGAGAGCATTCCTGTGGATAAGCAGGCAGGCGATCGTGTGTCAGCGGCAACGGTCAATCAATCGGGGTTTATCAAATGCAGGGCGTCAAGGGTCGGTGAGGATACGACGCTGTCCCAGATCATCCAGATGGTGAGTGATGCGGCAGCCACGAAGGCGCCGATTGCAAAAGTGGCAGATCAGGTGTCCGGCGTGTTTGTTCCGGCGGTGATGCTCATTGCATTTGTCACAATCATTGTGTGGCTGGCAGCGGGGCAGACGATCGGTTTTGCACTTGCGAGAGGGATATCGGTGCTGGTCATCAGTTGTCCCTGTGCGCTGGGGCTTGCCACGCCAGTAGCGATCATGGTTGGCAACGGCGTGGGAGCCAAAAATGGTATTATGTTCAAGACAGCAGTATCGCTTGAGGAGGCAGGGAAAGTGTCCGTGGTGGCGCTTGACAAGACAGGAACGATCACAAGCGGCGAACCGAAGGTGACAGATCTGATTACGGCACAGGGAAGTTCTGAGGAGCAGCTGCTTACAATTGCGTATTTACTGGAACAAAAGAGCGAACATCCTCTTGCGCGCGCGGTCAACGAGTATGCAAAGGTATATTTTGCCGACAGGGCAGACGCAGCGGGAGTAATGTCGGCAGAAGTAACGGAGTTTAAGGCGCTGCCCGGAAATGGTCTGACTGCGGTGGTGGACGGAAAGCCGCTGTATGGCGGAAATGCGAGATTTATCTCCGAGCGGTTTGAGATTGCGCCCGATTTGATGGAGAAGGCAGAACAGCTTGCCTTAGAAGGAAAAACACCTTTGTTTTTTGGAGGTGACACGCTTGCCGGCATGATTGCCGTTGCGGATGTCATCAAGGAGGACAGCAGGCAGGCAGTGGAGGAGCTTCAGGGCATGGGCATTCAGGTTGTTATGCTGACTGGAGACAATGAACATACTGCCAAGGCGATTGGCAGGCAGGCTGGGGTGGATGAGGTTATAGCCGGTGTGCTTCCAGATGGAAAGGAAAGTGTCATACGGCGCCTGATGGAGAAGGGAAAGACTGCTATGGTGGGCGATGGCATCAACGATGCACCTGCGCTGACGCGGGCGGATATTGGGATCGCCATTGGAGCGGGAACCGATATTGCGATTGACGCGGCGGATGTCGTGTTGATGAAGAGTTCTTTGAGGGATGTCCCGGCGGCGATCCGGCTGAGCCGCCAGACACTCAAAAATATTCACGAGAATCTCTTTTGGGCATTTTTTTATAACATCATAGGGATTCCGCTGGCAGCAGGCGTGTGGATTCCTTTATTCGGATGGCAGTTGAACCCCATGTTTGGCGCAGCGGCGATGAGTCTGTCAAGCTTTTGCGTGGTGACGAATGCACTTCGGCTGAACCTGATAGATGTCTATAGTACACGGCATGACCAAAAACGGCGTAACCAGTCAGGGACTGTTTATCGTGATAATCATATAGAAAGAAAAGGAGAGAAGACAATGACAAAGACAATGAAAATCGAAGGAATGATGTGCGGACACTGTGAGGCGAGGGTAAAAAAGTGTCTGGAAGCGCTAGAGCAGGTGTCAGAGGCAGTGGTGAGCCACGAGACAGGGACAGCAGTGCTGACACTCTGTGCTGAAGTGGGGGATGATGTGCTGAAAAAGACCGTGGAGGAGCAGGATTATAAGGTGCTTTCGATGGAATAGGATGTAAAATAAAAGATGCACGGACCTAACCTAAGGTCAGTGCATCTTTAGCTTTGCGTATGATTGTAGTGAGTGAGGTAAACTCGCTCAGATATTCTGTAAGTTCTTCTTTGGTCATTCCAGAAAAATCAATGTCAGCTAGTTCTGCAATACGTTCTCCGTATTCCTCCTCTACCTTTTTGGTAAGTTCTTTACCAGCTTCATAGGATGCTTTGTCAGCAGAAAGTTCTTGTATTGTTTGATAGGAGGAAATGACATAATTGCGGAAATCAACAGTTTGCTCTGTCAATTCCTCAAGGGTATATTCAGTAGGCGGAGGCAGCTGGACCAGATCAGCATGCCAGTCGGCGGTATCTTCGTCTGACGAGTTATAAGGAAGTGTATTAATCCCACATGCACAAAAAATCACACCAATCAATACGAAAGTTAATATATATATATATTTCATAAAAAATTTTCCTTTCTGCTTTGTCATAAAATTTTATAAATAATATCAAAAACATAATTGATTGTCAATATTTTTGAAAGATATAAAAAATTTAGTATTATGTACTACATAATGAGT
>CAMWJQ010000312.1 GCA_947174615.1 uncultured Lachnospiraceae bacterium | reverse complement strand
GAAGTGTGGAAAAATAATATGCTTTTATCGTCTCCTTCAATTTGCCGTCCGACATCCAGATGTTTCCCTGTCACCTTATATAAAAATGCAATGGCTTCCTGATACTTCCTGCACCGAGCCAGCTCTGCCTCCTTTCTCAGCCGCTGCAGACAGATTTCCTCCAGCTCCAACATTTCCCACAATGGACTTAACGAACCATTTTCGATCAGAGACTCCATGCCCTTTCTGCATATGGCATATGCATCTTCCACCCGGTTCTGTTCCAGGTAAAGCTGTCCAAGCAGCCATGCACAGTGCGGATACACCTTCACCTGCTCCTCTGTATCTGTATAGTGACGCAATATGTATCTGCCAAGCTGTTCCAGATTGGATGACAATGCGTCTGTATCTCCAAGCTTCCACTGGCAGTACGCGATCGCCAGCATTATCTTAATCTCTTGATTGCACAGACGCTGTCTGCTTCTGGCATTTTGCTTCCATTCTTCACCCAGTGTCGTCGTCAGCGCAAGCTCCATCCAATGCAGACAGGATGCATAATCACACTTCTTCACATACCACCCTATCGCATACAGCATTGTCATATATTGTTTGTGCACTGGACGTTTTTTGTCATTGTATGCCGAATACTTTCGGAGCAGTTCCCTAAGAAGTGCATAATCCCAGCTTTCTATGCTGCGCTCAATCTCAATACGATATGCAATCGCATCGTACTCACTGCCCGACACAGCAAGCTCCAGCTTGTCGATGGACTTTCCCAGACGTTCAAACAACGCCTGAAGCGTAAAATAATCAATTTCCAATTCTCCGCATTCCACCCTGCTTAATTCCGAAATGCTAATGATACCCTCTGCAATATTCCTCTGCGTTTCTCCCATTTTTTCACGCTCATAAAATAACATCAATCCTAACTGCTGCACCATATTTATCCCCTTTGTATGATTATTTTTCTATTCTTCTTGCGTATGGCTCTTTCACATCCGTCTGATCCAGCAAATAATCGATACTTGTATTATAAAATCTGGAAAGTTTGATCAATATATCTATTGGAATGTTGATATCTCCTCGCTCGTAATTACTGTATATCCGTTGGCTGCAGTCCAATAATCGCGCCAGTTCCTTTTGCGTCATATCATGATCTTCCCTTAAATTCCTCAACCGTTTGTAATGCACATATATCACCTCAATACCATCATATCTTAGTGAAATGCCCACTATGGTTTTTTAGTGATATACTCGCTAAAATCTCCTTGTACAAAAGGTTTTCAGCAAAAAGGGAGTAAACTTTCATTTACCCCCATTTGTCTTGATCCTACGCCACAATATTTTGCAGCCAGATACCCTTTTTCACCAATATAAAGCCGATTATACATTTCATGATATCCCCAAGCTGTACCATCGCATACACTGCAATGACTGGCATCTCTGTATAGCGGCTGAGCGTAAATGCAATCACCACACTCACACACCAAATGAACACACTGTCGAACAAAAAGGTGATGATCGTCTTTCCGCCTGAGCGCAGTGTAAAGTAAGTCGCATGTAAAAACGCATTCTGCGGCATAAAAAACGCTGTTACCATAATAAAATACCTGGCGAGCTCCCGCGCCTCGTCATTGATTTTATACAGCCTTGGAAATAAAGGCGCCGTCACAAACATA
Organism: uncultured Lachnospiraceae bacterium; assembly: GCA_947174615.1. Taxonomy (GTDB): domain Bacteria; phylum Bacillota; class Clostridia; order Lachnospirales; family Lachnospiraceae; genus COE1. Next base: position 3,447 of record CAMWJQ010000312.1, on the reverse strand, counting down.
ACAAGCGCTACACAGGTACAGCACATCACCGAAAATGCGATGAGCTTGTTGTCTGTGTCTCGCGCCTCTTTCATTTTGCCAGCGCCAAGAAGCTGTCCTACGATAATGGCAACCGAATCTCCCAGTGCGATAAAGACGATGTTAAAAACATTATTGATGGTGTTTGACACATTTAAACCTGCCACAACATTCAGACCTCGGACAGAATAGCACTGTGTCAGCATCGCCATTCCCGCTGCCCACAAGGTCTCATTAAACAGCAGCGGACTCCCCTTTTTTACAATCTTGAATGTCAGTTCCCATGGCACCTTTAAGGTGCTGTATAGTCCGACAACAAATGAATAGGGCGCCCTCTCTCCACGGCTCTTTCTGTGGACGCCGATTACGGTGATCAGCATCTCTACATACCGCGACAGCACTGTCGCAATTGCCGCGCCGCTCACACCGAGCGCGGGCGCGCCAAATTTGCCATAGATCAATATATAGTTAAACAGCAGATTCACGACAACTGCCGCAAGTCCCGCTTTCATAGGCAGCATTGTCTGACCGCACTCGCGCAGTGTACTTGAATAAATCTGCACAATCGCAAATGCCGGCAGACCAATCAGCATAATCCGCAGATACCGCTCCCCGTGAAAAAGCGTGGCAGCAATACTCTCAGCAGTGCCCTCTCCTTTTAGGTAGGCGCTGATCAGATTTGTCCCACAGCCTAAGAAAAGAACAACCGTCAATGTTGTGAGCACTGCGACCATCCACAGTTTAAAGCGCATTGTCTGACGCACGCCCTCATGATTTCCCTGACCAAAATACTGTGCTGTGAAAATGCCGGCGCCCGACACACCGCCAAAAATACACAAGTTGTACACAAATATTAGCTGGTTTACAATCGCTACGCCCGACATCTGTTCCGTCCCAACCTGTCCAATCATAATGTTGTCTAACAGGCTGACAAAATTTGTGATTCCATTCTGTATCATGATTGGCACAGCAATCATTAACACCATCTTATAAAAGTCTCTGTTCCCAATAAATTTTGTAATGCTCCTCATGGCTTCCTCCCATCGTTTCATGTTTTTCTATCATAGCATTCTTTTCCAGTAAATACAAGCATATCACCCCGTTTTCCTGTTTGTCAAAATCACTTTCCACTACTTTGGCGTAGGTGTGAAAAGTAACTCACTTCTTCCAGTTCCTTCCAGCAGGTTCTATTTTTTGTCACTTTTATTAGTAATATTAGCTAATTTTAGTGTTGCATATTTTTACCGATAGTCTATAATGAAAGATAGTGTTGACTGTAAACACAGCTATAAACAATAAGAACTGTCAGACAAAAGAAAGGGGTACATCAACAATGAATCAGCAAGAAAACATCGAAAAAAAGCTGACCAGATCATTTTTTAAGGTGGCATCAATCACAGCAAGCGTGGCATTCCTAGGTTTAATCGCCCTTATTGTCATATCAAACCGCTATTCCTACGCCCTAAAAAATTACGGTTTTGCACAAGGAGACATCGGAAAAGCGATGTTTGAGTTTGCGGATGTCAGATCATCACTGCGGGCAGCAATCGGATATGATGAAGCGGACGCAATTGCTGCTGTAGTCAAACAGCATGACGAACATAAAAAATCATTCTTAGAAAACTTTGCAAAGGTTGAGGGAACCATTGTCTCTGAAGACGGCAGAAGAACATACGACGAAATCAGTGCAGTACTAGAAGAATACTGGCGGATTGATGCAGAGATTATGAATCTCGGCGCCACAACTGACCGGGATCTCTGCAAACAGGCTCAGGATATCGCACTCAATGAGCTGGCAGATGTATATGACAACATTTACACAAAACTTCAATCCCTTCTCAATGTAAAAGTAAATGAAGGAAACAGCCTCTCCACAAAGCTGATAATCGCAGAACTGATCCTATCGATTGCGATTGTGATTGTGATCGTGATTGCGATGAGCCTCTCCACAAAGATTGGCAAGCGTATTGCGAAAGATATCGCCTCTCCTCTTGGCAAACTCGGACAGCGTCTCAAGACCTTCTCAGCAGGCGACCTCTCTTCTCCATTCCCGATGGTCGAAACTGGTGATGAAGTAGAGCATATGGAAAAGGACGCAGCCGAAATGGCAAACAACCTGAATATCATTATCCATGATATCAGTGAGATATTAGGACAGATGGCAGGCGGAAATTACGCTGTCAAATCAAACTATTCAGATAAATACACTGGTGATTTCCAGAAATTATATGAATCCATGCGCGGATTGAGAGATCAAATGATCGAAACCCTTACCTCTATAGGCGACGTCTCAGAACAGGTATCCTCTGGCTCCGGCGATCTGGCAGAGGCATCACAGGTACTCGCAGAGGGAGCCACAGAACAGACGAACGCTGTGATGGAACTGCACGCTACGATTTCCGATATCACAGCAACGATGGAAAAGAGTGTACAGAGCGCAGATGAATCTTACATAAAAGCACAGCATTATGCAGAAAAGGCTGATAACAGCCGGGAGGAAATGAATTCCATGATGGCTGCTATGGAACGCATCAACGCTGCATCAAACAGAATTGGGGATATTATCTCTGAGATCGAATCTATCGCCTCCCAGACAAATCTGCTGTCCTTGAATGCATCCATTGAGGCGGCAAGGGCTGGCGAGTCCGGGCGCGGCTTTGCGGTTGTAGCAGATCAGATTCGAGTACTGGCAAACCAAAGCGCCAAGGCGGCTGTCGATACTAGAGAATTGATCGAAGGATCTATACGAGAAGTTTCTGATGGAAACCGTGCTGCCGAAAATGCTGCTACTGCCATCGGTTCTGTCGTGGATGGTATCAAGCAGATTGCTGACTTCTCCAAGAACCTCAAGACGATGGTAGAAGAACAGACAGAGGCAATGCGACAGGCAGAACTGGGCATTAACCAAATCTCAGAAGTCGTGCAGAGCAATGCTGCCACTGCTCAGGAAGCTTCTGCAACCAGCGAAGAGCTATCCGCGCAGGCAACTATTTTGAATGGATTAATCGGACAGTTTTCGCTGAAAAAATAAAAAATTGCCATTACAATACTCCGAGTGTAAGAAAAACAGATAATGACAACTGCTAAGGGGGGCTGTCGGAACATGTTCCGACAGCCCCCCTTAGGAAGTGTTAATAAATAACCTGTTAATTTGACGCCATATAAATATTCTTCTCAACTTGATGAATTATTTATGAATAGTTCCTTACTATATCTGCACCAATCCTACAGTCTGTTCAAATTCCTCTATGGATTTCGCTCTTGCGGCAGCTTTATGCCATTTCCTCAACAATTCTAAATCAGTCTGTTCCATAATGCAGTTTTTGAGCGAATCTGAGAGTTCTCCAAGATCTTCAAGAAGTTCAATCACAGCTTCTGCTTTGCCCTCTGCTCTGCCCTCTGCGCTGCCCTCTGCTCTGCCCTCTGCTT
>CAMWJQ010000311.1 GCA_947174615.1 uncultured Lachnospiraceae bacterium | reverse complement strand
CTGGTGAAACGTCTGTGCGACAGGGTTATCGTGATGCAGAACGGCGATATGGTGTAGACGGGCAGGACATAAGAGATTTTATATTGTCCGAGAGAGGAGTACACGAAAACGTTAATCAGCGCTATACCGAAATTAGAAAAACTGGTGTGACGATTACAGAGGGTGTCATGGAAACAATATTAAGGATTGAGAAATTAAACGTGTATTATAAAAGTTTCCGCGATAGAGCGGGAAAAAACATGCAGCATGTATTAAAAGATGTCAGTTTTGAGATGAAAAGGGGCGAAATCTTAGGTCTTGTCGGTGAGAGCGGCTGCGGGAAAACATCACTGGCAAAGGCGATTCTTGGGATGCAGAAACAGTATGACGGCGAGATTTCGCTGGACTGCCCGAATCCGCAGATGGTCTTTCAGGACCCGTACAGTGCGCTCAATCCGTCCAAGAAAATAGGATGGATATTGGAGGAACCGCTGCGCATGAAAAAAGGAACGGCGAAACTGGCAAGGGATGAGCGGACTGCAAAGGTTGATAAGATGCTTGAGCGGGTAGGGCTTGATGTAAAGCTGAAGGAGCACTATCCCGCAGAACTTTCTGGCGGGCAGCGTCAGCGTGTCGCGATCGCGGCGGCGCTTTTGTGTGATACGGATTTTCTGATTGCAGATGAGCCGGTGTCTGCGCTGGACGTGACAATACAGGCGCAGATTATCCGGCTTTTACTAAAGCTTCATAAGGAGCTTGGGATTTCGATCCTTTTTATTTCACACGATCTGCGCGTCGTCTATCAGATGTGCGACAGGGTGCTCATTATGAAAAGCGGGGAGATTCTCGAACATGGAAAGGTTGAGGAGGTTTATCAAAACCCGTCAAACGATTACACCCGGCTGCTGCTTGAGGCGGCGAATCTGTGAGAGAACAATGATCAGTTTTGAGGAGACAAGGAAATGCTGCAATGTTTTTATCCCAAAGAATATCTGGATTCTACGTATTTGATCGACTTTGAGAAAATGTATCAACAGGGATACAGGGGGATTATTTTTGATATAGACAACACGCTGGTGCCGCATGGACTTCCGGCAGATAAGCGCGCAATCGCACTGTTTAAGCGTCTGAAATCGATCGGTTATAAGGTCACGATGCTCTCGAACAATAAAGAACCGCGCGTGAAAATGTTCTGTGATGCAGTGGGTGCGCCTTATATATATAAGGCAGGAAAACCAAATCCTGCAAAGTATAGACAGGCAATGAAAAATATGCAGACGGACGAGAAAAATACCCTGTTTGTGGGAGACCAGATTTTTACTGATATCTGGGGAGCAAATAAGGCGGGAATATACTCGATTCTGGTCAAACCAATCCACCCCAAGGAGGAAATACAGATCGTATTAAAGCGTTATCTTGAAAAAATTGTGCTGGCTGGCTATCACAGGTATAAGCGTAAACAAAAATGAGAGAATACGGATGGAGAGAATACAGATGGAGATTAACGGAAAAACAAAAGTTTATGGAATCATAGGAAATCCGGTGGAGCATACACTGTCACCGCTCATACACGGTACATTGGCGGATGCCTATGGCATTGACATGGTTTATGTTCCGTTTCATGTGACAGAGGGACAGCTTGAGGCAGCCATAAAGGGTGCGTATGGCTTGAAGATCTGTGGTATGAATGTCACTGTGCCATACAAAAACGCGGTGATTCCTTTTCTGGCAGAAATTGACCGGACTGCAAAGGCAGTGGGGTCGGTAAACACACTTGTGCGCGGCGAATATGACAAAGGATCAGGCTTTGCGGGGTACAACACAGATCTGAGCGGACTGTGGCGTGCCATGAATGAGGATGGAATTTCTATCAAAGAGGAGGAAGTCATTCTGCTTGGAGCAGGCGGTGTAGGGCGCGCGGTTGCATATATGTGTGCGGAAAACGGCGCGAAAAAAGTGTATCTTCTGAATCGAAATGCCGCAAAGGCACAGGAAGTCGCTGCAATGGTCAACGGTGTTCATGGGAAAGATTGTGTGTCGGCGATGGCGCTCGATGAGTATCCAAAACTTCTGACAGGGAGGGAGAACAGATATGTTGTAATACAGTGCACCAGCGTAGGTCTTGCGCCAAAGTCAGAGGAAGCTGTCCTGGAGGACGGCGATTTTTATCATTATGTGAAATTTGGATATGACCTGATTTATACACCGTGGGAGACGAAGTTTATGAAGCTTGTCACTGCAAACGGCGGCACAGCTTTTAATGGGCTTAAGATGCTGTTATATCAGGGAGTCGAAGCCTTTGAATTATGGACAGGCAGTAGAGTGAAGAAGGAAAACACAGATAAAGTGTATCAGATCTTAAAAGACAGATTATTGGTGTAAACAGGATTACAATTATAAGAAGGACTTGCAAGAGGATACTTATGGAAAATATTATTCTGATAGGATATATGGGAAGCGGTAAGACAACAGTTGGAAAAAATATCGCCAAGTTAAAGAATTACACATTTGTTGATACAGATGAGATGATCGTGGAACAGCAGCAAAGAAGCATCAAGGAAATCTTTGCCACGGACGGAGAACAGATGTTTCGAGATTTAGAGACAGCGCTGTTAAGGCAGTTGGTAGTCGAAAAAAGAGAACATATGGTTATATCAACTGGCGGAGGGATGCCTCTGCGTGAGGAGAACAGACAGCTCTTATCAAAACTTGGCAAGGTTGTGTATCTGAAAGCCAGTCCGGCTACGATTTATGATAGAATCAAAGGAGACACTGCCAGACCTCTGTTACAGTGCGAAGACCCCATGAAACGGATTGAAGAAATGCTTGCAGCGCGTGAACCCGTGTATGAGGAGGGCGCGATGCTGATTGTCGATGTCAATAAGCTGCGGCAGTCTGAGGCAGCAGAACAGTGCGTGAAAGCAGCAGATCAAATTGAGCAGGGGGATAAAATATGAAACTATTAGTGATCAATGGACCCAATTTGAATTTTCTCGGAATCAGAGAAAAGGGAATTTACGGAACGCAGGACTATCAGGCTCTTGTGGATATGATACAGAAGAAGGCATCCGCGTCAGGCTGTGAGATTGAATGTTTTCAGTCCAATCATGAGGGTGCTATCATAGACAGGATACAGGAATCTTATTATGATGGTACAGAGGGAATTGTCATCAATCCGGGGGCATTTACGCACTACTCGTATGCGATTCGCGACGCGCTCGCCAGCATCACAGTCCCCAAAGTGGAAATTCACATTTCAGACATCACAAAGAGGGAGGATTTTCGGCGTATTTCTGTCACAAAAGAGGTGTGCGACCACCAGATTTACGGGCAGGGTTTAGATGGTTATATGATGGCGATTGACTTTGTTCTTGTGAAATGTCAAAAATAATAGTTGAATTTTTGCTGAAATTGTTATAAAATGGTTAGCGGATTGTAAACGTGAAAAGTGAATATTAGGAGGAATAGTTTTTATGATATCAGCAGGAGATTTCAGAAATGGTATTACGATAGAGTATGAAAACAGCATCTATCAGATCATCGAATTTCAGCATGTAAAGCCTGGTAAAGGTGCAGCATTTGTCAGAACAAAGCTTAAAAATATTATCAGCGGCGGCGTTGTGGAGAAAACTTTCAGACCGACAGAGAAGTGCCCTCAGGCTCGTATCGATAGAAAAGAGATGCAGTACTTGTACGCGGATGGCGATTTATTCTATTTTATGGATACAGAGAACTATGAGCAGATTGGTCTCAATGCGGACAAGGTGGGCGATGCACTCAAGTTTGTCAAGGAAAATGAGATGGTCAAGGTATGCTCACACAACGGCAATGTATTTGCGATTGAGCCGCCTTTGTTCGTAGAGCTTACGATCTCAGACACAGAGCCAGGTTTTAAGGGTGATACGGCTACCGGTGCGACCAAACCTGCGACAGTGGAGACCGGTGCGACAGTGTATGTTCCATTGTTTGTTGAGACAAATGATGTGATTAAGATTGACACCAGAACAGGGGAGTATCTGTCAAGAGTATAATCTATCGTAGATGGATCAGGAATGAGATAAGACAATGAGAGAAATGATTTTATGATGTTTTTCTTATTGTCTTTTTTGCGTCCTTTGCAAAGCGCGCTAGACGCAGTTGGACGTATAGAAAGTACAGAGGAGGGGGATTGTCGATAAAAAGAATCAGAAAAAGGAGCATGAACAATGATGGAATTTACCTATTTTACAACATTAGTGAGAGAAGAAGTTGAGAGAAGGACAGGAGACTGCTATAAAGTGCTGCTCAATGATGTCACGAAAAACAATGGCGTTGTGCTGAGGGGGCTTACAGTGACGCAGGATGACAGCAATATTTCACCGACCATCTATCTCAATAATTATTATGAGGAATATATAAAGGGCAGGGCAACGCTGCTCAATGTCGTAAATGATGTGATGGATACTTACCAGAGAAACAAAGTCAACCAGAGCGTTGATATGCGGTATTTTCTGGATTATGAGCGTGTGAAGGACAGTGTGGTCTATAAGCTGATCAATACAGAGAAAAATAAAGAGCTGCTTGAAGACATTCCGCATATAGAATTTATGGATTTGTCCATTGTTTTTCAATGTATGGTTGCACAGGAGGACATCGGTACGGCATCGATACTGATACATAATGTGCATCTGAAGCTGTGGGATGTTTCGATTGGGAAACTGTATCAGGCAGCAAAGGAAAACACACAGCGGATTCAAAAGTATGAGATCAGAAGCATAACTGAAGTGCTGAGAGAAATTACGAGGGCAGAGAATCCAGATGGGTTCGATGATGACAGCTGCATGGAAGATTTTTCAGACGGTGTTCCGATGTATGTGCTCAGCAATGAGCGAAGAGTGGAGGGCGCCGCCTGTATGCTGTATCCGAATCTGATTCGGGATTTCGCGGAAGCAATGGGCAGCAGTTTTTATATTATACCATCTTCCATTCATGAGCTTCTGCTGCTGCCGACAGAGCATATTGAGGAGTGTGGTGAGATCAAGAACATGATCAGAGAAATCAATGATACGCAAGTCAGCATAGAAGAAATGCTTTCTTATTCATTATATTTGTATGACAAGGATGAGGGAAAGATCATCCAACTGTAAGAGAAAGGAAAAAAATAAGTTACTGTTCACTCCCAATGT
>CAMWJQ010000310.1 GCA_947174615.1 uncultured Lachnospiraceae bacterium | reverse complement strand
GGAAGTGTGGAAAAATAATATGATTTTATCGTCTCCTTCAATTTGCCGTCCGACACTGTTGCTGATCGGCGTACCCGTTGCAAACGTAATTCCCTTCCCTCCGGTCAGTTCAGAGACGTATTGTCAAGTGTGTTTGTAAATTTTTAGCAAAATCCTGTTACTTTCACTCCAAATAGCGAATACAATTGTAAATCCGTATTGCTGTCCTTCCCTGAAATCTGGATAACCAAGCATACACTCCCTCAGAATTGAATCTAAAAAAGTGCATCGTTTAAAAGCTCTCACTTCATCACGATGCACCTTTGATTGTGTGACAATCTACTGTTGCTTTTCTTTGTTCGCTTTCGTATATTCCCATACTCTGTTACCATAATGCGCTCTTACCTTTTCAATATCTGAATTACCGCATCATAATTTTCAGGATGATGGGGAAAGGTACAGTTTGTACAGACTTTTATCTTTCTCCCATCCTTTTCTATATATGCAGGATTCCCCGGACAATTATCCCTTAAATATAGCGGGCAATAGCAAAACAGGCAATTTAAGTTTCCCAATCCCTTGTGACAGGGAAAATACTTACAGTTCCTGTTCTCAAAAAATCGGTATGAATTTTCCATACTCACTTTTCCATACTTCCTTTCCTATATCATTCCTTGATATACCTTTGCTTTATCAACAAATGCTCTTGCAAATATAGGATTTGACGGATAATACAAATGCGGAAATCCCATCCACTGTGCTTTATTTTCTATAATGCAGGCATATTCTTTTCCAGTCATCGGCTTAACTGCTATTACGTCCGCCCCATTATAAGTGCTGTCGTAATAATGAAATTCATGCCCTTTTATCCCCCCGCCGTTTGGCAGGAAATGCTTTTGCTTTTCCCGAAGTTCTATGTAGCCGAAACGAACCAGTTTTCCGGTATAATAGCAGGATGCAGGAATAACTCCTGCCATATCATAAGAAAGTCCTTCTTTATCTTTCAAAAAAGAATGTAAATACATAAAACCACCGCATTCTGCCACGACTGGCATTTCATTTTCAACCGCATTCCTGACTGCCTCACGCATTCTCGTATTTGCGCTAATCTGAGCTGCATACAATTCCGGATATCCGCCGCCAATTAACAGGGCATGGCATCCTTCCGGCAGTTTTTCATCCCGCAGTGGGGAAAAATACGTTATATTTGCCCCATATTCCTCCAACAGACGGATATTATCAGCATAATAGAAACAGAAGGCTTCATCTTTTGCCACTGCTATCGTTGGACGGCTGTCGCTGACTGCTTTCACATGACCAATATCCCCATAGCTTTCGATTCCGGTTTCTTTTATCGCTATTTCTTCAGATTCCAGTTCTTCCGCGCTTTCTGCTATTTCTTTGATACGCTCTACGGAAACTGTCTGTAAAAATAATTCAGAAACCGCCTGTAATTTCTCTTTTATATGATTCACTTCATCTGGCAGAAAAAGTCCCAAGTGCCTACTCTCAATATGCAGTTCCTCCTTTTCCGGCAAAAATCCAAGTAACCTTATTTGCAGTTCTTCCTCAATCAATGCCTTTAATGTTTCATAATATCCTTTTGACATCCTGTTCAGTATGATACCTTGTATTAGATGTTTTTTATCATAATTAAGAAACCCTGCTATTAATGGTATAATGGAGCGTCCCATCCCCTTCACATCAACAACAAGCACAATCGGTGTTTTTGTCACTTCTGCAAGATGATAAGAAGAACCTTCTTTCTTAACTCCGCCTCCCCCGTCATATAGTCCCATAGCACCCTCAAAAACTGCAAAGTCCATTTTCATTGCACTTTTTTGAAAAAGTTTCCTTGTCTTTTCTTCATCTGTAAAAAATGTATCCAGATTTTTTGCCGGAACATCTATTATCTTCTCATGAAACATCGGATCAATATAATCCGGTCCGCATTTATACGCAGCCACATTCAAGCCGTAATCCTTTAATACCTGAAGCAAGGCGCAGGTGACTACTGTTTTTCCGCTTCCACTTTTAGGAGCTGCAATCATAACTCTTTTTATTTTCATGCAAATATCACGCCTTTCTTTCAAGCTCTTTGCCACAGAAATCAAATGCACAAATCCAAACCGGATTCTCAGACTGCATCAAATGATAATTTCCTGCTTTTTTTGCCCTGCTTACTTGTAATTGCACAATATCTTCTTTTATAATATCATCCATAGATAAAATCTCTCTTATTTCACAAATTGTTTCCATACTGACAGCATTTACCACAACCCTCATATTTGGATTAATTTGTCGGAGCGACACCAGTATTTCCTTTAATCTGCCACCGCTTCCTCCTATGAATGCGTGTGTCGCCATTGGCAGCCGGGAAAGTCCTTCCGTCGCCTCCCCCTCTACCACGGTTACATTCTGCAGCTCAAACTTTTCCTTATTCTTTTCTATCAAGGATACAGCTTCATGCTTCTGCTCCACCGCGTACACCTGTATATCGTCAGAAATGCCCGCTATTTCTATTGCGACAGAACCCGTGCCGCTGCCAATATCATAGACAACCGCCCCGTCCCTTAATCGCAGCTTACAAATACTGATCTCCCGGATTTCTTCTTTTGTCATGGGAACCTTGTCTCTGATAAACTGTCCATCTGCGATACCATGTGTCAGCCTTCTTTGCATCGCATATGGATTTCTGACAAAACATGTATATAAGCCCTCATCCTTCAATTCCATACATTCTACTGGCGTATGCTTCTCCACCCGCTGTTCTTCATAGGATAACTGATATCCTGTAATGATTTCGCATTTCTGCATCCCGGCATTTGTCAGTCGTTCTCCCAACTGGTTTATATCTTTTACTCCGGACATAATCAGAAATGTTTTCGGACTGCTTTTAATCCGCCGTACAAGGTTGCATAATTTTTTCCCATGTGTGCTGTAGACAGCCGCGTCCTGATAGCTCTCTCCAATGCATGAAGCCAGATAAGCTACGGACGAAATACCCGGAAGAATACGCAGGGATGCATTCAGGCGTCCTTCTGTGATTTCCTTTTTCAGCGCCTCATTTAGAGGCTGGCATCCGCTGTAAAATCCGCTGTCCCCCGAAAAAAGAACCACAACTTTTTTATTTCCCGTAAATGTATTTCCGCTCTGCATGTCATGCAGATAAGGGATAATCTGTTCTGCCTGATAAAAGGGATATTTTTCTGCTTTAGAGCAGACCGTCATAATCATTCTCTCCGCCCCTAATAAAATGTCTGCTTCCTCGATTGCCCTCGCTGCTTCCCCCGTCAGACCGTTTCTATGTCCCATGCCAATGCCTGCCAGGATAATCTCAAAAGATATGTCCTGTTTTTGGGACATAGAGGGATACCCACAGGGTATTTCCATATTTCCTTTTTTTGGGTTTTTCGTCTGGAAGTTCTTTCCTCCCATATCTTTAAGTTTCTGGTATATTTCAGGGAAAGAATATCCTTCGCCCTGTTCAGGACAGCCTATTACAAATACCTTTGTCCCTGTTTTTTTTGCAGCGCTCACTTTTTCCTGATAACCTCCGGGCACACCGCTTTCCTTCGTTACAAGATAAGCTATTTCATATTGGCGAATGATAGCCTCATTCATCTCTGTAGTAAAAGGTCCCTGCATTGCAATAACCTGTTTTCCGCAAATACCCTGCTCCGTACAAAGAGAAAGACTTTCCACACTTGGAAGTACCCTTACATACAATCTATGCTTTATTCCTTCTGAAATACAATATTTGTACAATTCCTTACTTCCGGTAGTCAAAAGAATATTACCCTCCGTATCTTCCAGCGCTTTTACACATTCTTCGTTTGTTTCAAAATAAGTAACGTCGTTTTCCTTTTCCTCAATGCCGTTTCTTTTCAATCTTAAATAAGGAATTATTGTTCCTCCCTGTCCCATTTCTTTCAATGCTGCCTTTATATTACAGGTAATTTCTTTGGCGAAAGGATGTGTTGCATCTACCACAACACCATATTTTCCATCGTCCAAAAATCTTTCTATCTGTTCTTGATTCATTCTTCCCTGATGTACTTTTACAAGGGGATGCTGTCTTAAAACAATTGCGCCATACTCCGTTGCCACACAGATTGTATGATTTATTTCAGCCTCTGCAAGATATTCCGATAATTTTCTTCCTTCAGTTGTCCCCGCAAATATCAATATTTTTTTCAATCTTATAGCCTCTCCTTGTGACAAATTTCCCATTTATGTTCTCCGAGCCGGAACTTCCAATAAATACCGTCGTAAACATATTGACCTCCCTGTCCCTTAACTCCTTTAAGGTACAGATTTCCACTTTCGTTCCGTCTCTTCCTATATTTTCAACATATCCGCAAACTCGTTCTCCCTCCATGCTGCACAGTAAAATTTCACATGCCCTCATCAGATAATTCTTTCTTTTATGGCTGGACGGATTATACAGTACAATGACAAAATCACCTTCTGCGGCTGCATGTAACCTTTTTTCAATCGCATCCCACGGTGTCAGCAGATCACTCAGACTTATAACGCAGAAATCATGGTTCAGTGGTGCTCCCAGAACTGCCGCACCGCTGCTCGCCGCAGTAATCCCTGCGATAACGTAAAGTTCTATTTCCGGATAGCCTTTCCCAATCTCATACATCAAAGACGCCATCCCATAAATTCCTGCATCACCGCTGCATACAAGGGCTACTTTTTTCCCTTTTTCAGCTTCCTCAAAACACTGCCTGCACCGTTCCTCCTCCTGACGCATCGGTGTGGATAACATTTCTTTCCCCTGAAAACGCCCGCCAAGCAGCTTTAGATATAATGTGTAACCAACGATCACATCTGACTGATCTAACACATTCAATGCTTCTCCTGTCATCATTTCTTCCCTTCCCGGTCCCATTCCTACAATATAAATTCTATTTGCCATCAAAACATACCTTCCATTCTCTCCTTGCAATCGCGATTGTCATCCCATTTTCCGCAACTTTTGGACATATTAGTTTTCCACCTTCTCCACAGGCTTTCACTGCTGCCCTTTCACAAACATTATCAACGCCAACCTGATTCTTGACAAACACAGACTTTGTAAAAGTTCCAGTTACTTCCTGCAATTCTTCTGCTGTATATGTAAAAAATGGAATCCCTTCTGTTCGACACCATTCAATAATTCCCTGT
>CAMWJQ010000309.1 GCA_947174615.1 uncultured Lachnospiraceae bacterium | reverse complement strand
ATACGGGTACTGTCATCGGGCGCTATTCTAATATCTATCCAAGATCAATGGTAAGAGTGTACATCGAGGCAGATAGTATCTACAAAAAGCAAGGCGAAATTGCAGCAAAAAGCTGATGGAATATATTGTGGCAACAAGGACAGGCTTTCATCTGGCAGTAAACATTGATCAATATGCCCTAAAATAGTACATTTCGATAAAATTGACAATTTTTTGACAAAATTATGAATTTTTAATTGCTATTTTTCTAAAAATGTGCGAAAATATGGATATGTGGGTAACATATCATAGTCCATTTTTACAGAAAACGTATGATAAGGAGTTGTATGTAAATATCATGGTGATATGCGCATATGTTCCTGCGTTAACAATGTGAGACATCTGTCACACATTCAAAATATAAGTTAAGTAATCGAAAGGAGTTTTCACATGATTTATTCAAAGGAAATTGAAGAAATGTGTGTAGTAGCACGTGACGGTAATCATGGTTGTGCACCGATTCCAGAAGAGGCGAAATGGGTAAAAGCTAAGGAAGTAAAAGATATTTCCGGCTTTACACACGGCGTAGGCTGGTGCGCACCGCAGCAGGGTGCCTGCAAATTATCCCTGAACGTAAAAGAAGGTATCATTCAGGAAGCACTGGTTGAGACAATCGGATGCTCTGGTATGACACACTCCGCGGCGATGGCAGCAGAGCTGCTTCCGGGCAGAACTGTTATGGAAGCGTTGAACACAGACCTTGTGTGCGACGCAATCAATACTGCTATGAGAGAGCTGTTTTTACAGATCGTATACGGACGTTCGCAGTCTGCATTTTCTGAGGAAGGGCTTCCTGTAGGCGCAGGTCTTGAGGACTTAGGAAAGGGGCTTAGAAGCCAGGTTGGTACAATGTACGGTACATTGAAGAAAGGACCTCGTTATCTTGAGATGGCTGAGGGCTATGTGACAGGTATCGCACTGGATGCCGACGATAAGATTATCGGTTACAAGTTTGTAAGCCTTGGTAAGATGACTGACTTTATTAAGAAGGGCGATGACCCGAATACAGCATGGGAGAAGGCTTCAGGTCAGTACGGACGTGTTGCGGATGCTGTTAAGATTATTGATCCTAGAACAGATAAGGAGGTAAAATAATTATGGCATTATTCGAATCCTATGAGAGAAGAATAGATAAGATTACCGAGGTTTTAAAGAGCTACGGTATCAACTCCATCGAGGAGGCAGAAAAGATTACAAAAGACGCAGGTCTTGACGTATATGATCAGGTGAAGAAGATTCAGCCAATCTGTTTTGAGAATGCCTGCTGGGCTTACACAGTCGGCGCGGCAATCGCGATCAAGAAGGGCTGCAAAAAGGCGGCAGATGCAGCAGCGGCAATCGGTGAGGGACTTCAGGCATTCTGTATTCCCGGTTCCGTTGCAGACAACCGTAAGGTAGGTCTTGGACATGGCAATCTGGGCAAGATGCTTTTGGAAGAAGAGACAGAGTGTTTCTGTTTCCTTGCAGGGCATGAGTCATTCGCGGCGGCAGAGGGTGCTATCGGTATCGCTGAGAAGGCAAACAGAGTTCGTCAGAAACCGCTGAGAGTTATCTTGAATGGTCTTGGAAAAGATGCTGCGGAGATTATTGCCCGCATCAATGGCTTTACATTTGTTGAGACAGAGTACGATCCCTATACAAACACTGTAAAGGAAGTATTTAAGAAATCCTACTCTGATCCGAATGGTCCTCGCGGCAAGGTAAACTGCTATGGTGCAAATGATGTTTGCGAAGGCGTTGCAATCATGTGGAAAGAGAACGTTGACGTTTCTATCACAGGGAACTCAACCAATCCTACAAGATTCCAGCATCCGGTTGCAGGTACATATAAGAAGGAGAGAATTGAAGCAGGAAAGAAGTATTTCTCGGTTGCTTCCGGCGGCGGTACAGGTCGTACACTCCATCCTGACAACATGGCAGCAGGTCCGGCTTCCTATGGTATGACAGATACATTAGGTCGTATGCATTCTGATGCACAGTTTGCAGGTTCTTCTTCCGTTCCGGCACATGTAGAGATGATGGGACTCATCGGCATGGGCAACAACCCGATGGTTGGCGCTACCGTTGCAGTTGCAGTTTCGATTGAGGAAGCAGCGAAAGAAAATCGTTTCTAGGGAAACGATTGGAAGTTCTAAGAAATAGCGTAAAATCAAAGGCTATCGTTGATGTAAGTTGTCAGCGGTAGCCTTAAATTTTGCCACGTAGCACACACGAGGCAGCACACAAGTTTCAAATGAATGTTCCGTGGAATTTTATGGTGTTGCAAATATGTTGTATCAAAAAGGAAAAACTGCGGCGGCTACGGATAGGCAAGGCAAAGCGTAAATTATTAGAAAAATTTGATATTGTGGAAGCCGGAGCATACTAAAATCATGGCTGACAGTTTCATATAGAGCATCTGCCAGACCGAAGAGACATCAAGCTCAAAACGGCTGATGTCTTTTTATAAAATCGTTACATTGACAACTCTTTTAGCAGCTCTCCTAATCTATGAATCCCTTCCTCAATAGTTTTACAATCTGCATTTGTGTAATTGAGGCGCATTGTATTGGTATTATCGCTGCCAATATAAAAGGGGTCTCCTGGAACAAACGCAACTTTTTTCTCCAAAGCCTTCGGGAATAAAGACATAGCACTTACGCCCTCTGGAAGCGTTACCCACAAAAACATTCCGCCATGTGGTTTCGTGTA
This sequence comes from uncultured Lachnospiraceae bacterium, assembly GCA_947174615.1. Taxonomy (GTDB): domain Bacteria; phylum Bacillota; class Clostridia; order Lachnospirales; family Lachnospiraceae; genus COE1. The sequence goes on along the minus strand of CAMWJQ010000309.1, from coordinate 2,498 downwards.
CTTAACAGTTGAGGGAAAATATTGATCCATCGCTGCCATCATGGCATGCGCCTGCTTTTTATATAACTCTTTTATCTTTGCAATATGATTATCTAAATCGTTATTTTTTAGATAATCCCAGATTAAATACTGAGAAAAGATATTTGTATGCAGGTCGCTCGCTTCTTTGGCAATGGATATATTTTTCAGCAGTTCCTCATTTTCAGAGATAAGAAAGCCTGTGCGCATCCCCGGGGTAACTGTTTTTGAAAAAGTACCAAGCAGAATACTGTTAGGCAGTTTTCCGACGCCGATGTAGGGCAAACGTTCGCCATCAAAACGTAATTCCCCGTAAGGGTCATCCTCGATTAAAACAACTTCATGGTTTTTCAAAATTTCATAAATACATTTCCGATTTTCGGCAGAATATGTAAGCCCAGTTGGATTTTGAAAATCAGGAATTGCGTAGATGAATTTAACAGGATTCTGCAAAGCTTCTTTAAGCTGTTCCGGATTCATGCCTTTTTCTGTCAATTCAACCGGGTAAAATTGGGGCTGCTGCATAGAAAAAGCTTGTATTGCGGCGAGGTAAGTCGGTTTCTCCACAATTACGCCATCGCCCTTATCTAGCAAAACCTTTCCTATTAGGTCAAGAGCCTGCTGAGAACCGGTAGTAATAAGAATATTGTCTATTGTAAGCCTAAGACCAAAAATTCGGTTGTATCTATCTGCAATATATTGCCTGAGTTCTGGCAAGCCGGCTGTAATCGAATATTGGAATACATTACTTCCGTAAGTTTTCACAATATGCTCCATAGATGTTAGAAGCTCATCTTGCGGAAAAGAAATTGGATTGGGTAGACCACCCGCAAAGGAGATAACGCTTGGGTCGGAAGCAGCTTTCAATATACCTCTGACAAAAGACGGCGGGGTTGCTTTGATACCCTCTGATAACAAATTTTCTATGCTCATAGTTGCACCTCATTTTAGCTTAAATGTTTTGTGTTATATGTTTTACGCTTCAATTTTTTCTTCTCTCAAGGAAACGAATTATAGTTCATTATAATCTTGAATGCCAAAGGAATCAATGATAAAATTGTATGGCAGACAATTTGAAAGAATGTGAGAATGCAAGTTACTTTTCACACCCACGCCAAAGTAGTGGGAATCATGCGCCAAATTGATGCACTTTATCAATTTGTGTGCAAAATCTGTTATAATTCACACCTCAATAACTTATAAGCTGATAAAAACTGGCGGGGTGTAAATTGTAACGAATGCAATCCTAACAGAAAGACAGGGAATGACAATATGCCGATAAATTCATTTGACGACTATCCAATGAGTTGGAAACCTGATTTAAGTAAAATGACAGGACCTAAATATACAGCATTGGCAGAGATATTAGAATATGATATTAAAAACGGAAATTTGAAAGCCGGAACTAAGCTGCCTCCACAGCGGGAACTCGCTGATTTTTTGGATTTGAATTTGAGTACAATATCAAAGGCATATAAATTGTGCCAACAGAAAGGCTTGCTTTCAGCATCCGTTGGCAATGGTACTTATGTTTCTTCTGATGCTACTGCAGATCCAGTGCTGCTCTGCGGAAAGAAAGATTCACATATGATTGAGATGGGAGCAATTGTGCCTTTTGTGACAAGTAATTTGAAGGTAAAACAATATACAGAAAGTTTGATGAAGAAACCAGATGCTTTGTATTTATTTTCCTACGGGGCGCCCGAAGGCACAAAAAGACAGTGTGAGGCAGGAGTAATATGGCTGCAGAAATCAGGATTTTATACAGATATGCAGCATATTGTTCCAGCAGCAGGAGGACAAAATGCACTTACGGCTGTGCTGGGAGCATTCTTTGAAGCTGGTGATAAAATCGGAACAGAGCAGATGACTTATCCCGGTGTGAAGACAGCAGCAAAGCTGTTTGGAATCCAGTTAGTGCCTGTTCAGAGCTATAACAATGAAATAACCGAAGAGGGAATCCGCTACGCATTGCAAAATGAGAGTATAAAAGGTCTTTATGTAATACCTGATTATCAGAATCCAACGGCACATATTATGTCTCTTGAGACAAGGAAAATGATTGCAAGGGTGGCGAAAGAGGAAAACGTGCTCGTCATAGAGGATGGTATAAATAATCTTTTGGTGGAAAATCCAATGCTGCCCATTGCATCCTTTGCACCAGAGCAGGTGATTTATATATCGAGCCTTTCCAAAACTATTTCACCGGGACTTAGAACAGCTTTTATCCATATCCCTGACAGACTGCGTGAAAAGCTGGTGACTGCATTATATTCCATGAATATTTCTATCTCACCACTGCTTGCAACAATATCTGCTGCTTTGATTGAAGATGGAGCAGCTGACGAAATCATTTCTGAGCGCAAAAAAGGTATTATGGAACGGAATATTGTCATTAATAAAATATTAGATGGATTTGTTATGCCAAGTGAACTTACAGCACCCCTTCGATACTTACAATTACCTGAATATTTCACAGG
>CAMWJQ010000308.1 GCA_947174615.1 uncultured Lachnospiraceae bacterium | reverse complement strand
ATCTGAAAAGATTGTCAAATGCTACTGTAGCAACAATCAAATTAAGTATTACCCTTTCTATGTGTATCAATTTTATAGCAGTGACCTGTTCCGTATTAGGCGTTTTAAATCCGACAACGGGCGCTTTGGTGCATAATGCAGGCTCTTGTTTTGTGGTACTGATTGCAGCATTGCTTTATGACAGAAAATTTGAATAAAGCTGAAGAAAATATAGGGGCAAAATCGCCTCTATATTTTCATTAATCCATAGACAGCAAAGTCACCAACCACCAGTCGGACTGTTCCCTCATGAGCATATTCAAGCGGCTCATCTATTGCTAAGGCATTCGGAATCATTTCGTTACTGTCGATACGCAGGTTTTTATAATCCCGTGGATTTTTCAATGTTTCCATTTCAGCCTTTGCAGATGTGAATGTTGCACGCGCCCCTGTGCGGTATTGTACCGAACTGATGTCGCTAATTGTTCATTGTCAACGACAACTTCTTTTCCAAACACAAGATTTCCAAACACAAGAAATACTGAAGTGCTATAACTCTTTGTTTCAGTCAAGCCGCTGTATGATCATCATGACATTTCTTTTTTATCCACATGATTTTTCAGGATAACTGCTAAAAATGCTGATAAAATCCTCGCGAAAACCGTACTCCACCAAATCATTACCTGCCCGCCGAACAAAGGCGGCAGAATAAGCATGAGCGCTAACATAAACAGCGGTTCAATAAACGTCAGGACATAAGAAAGCATACTTTTTTCTGTGGCGTAAAAACTTGCGGTTGTGATACGGAGAATCGCGACAAAAGGTACAGAAATCAGGAAAACAGGCATTATTTTTGCGATTTCTGTATTCACTTCTTTTGACGTTCCAAATAATATGCCGAGACTCTCCCTTGTCAAATACATAATGGTACAACCGATTATTGATAGAAACAATGCAAATCCATACGCTAAATTTCTTGTGCTTTTGAGTTTGGCAAAATTTTTCTCACCGTAATGCCGGCTGAGCAGCGGCTGGCTTCCGTCGCCTACCCCTTGCAGTATCAGATATACTATGCAGATAACATAAGCGATACAGGCATAGACAGCAACTGCCGGCTCCCCGCCATAAGACATGGAAAAACGGTTTATGATTATCAGCGATATATTAGGGGACATGGTAAGCCCAAAGGGTGCAATCCCGATTTTCAGTATGGACGCCGACACCTTTCCAAATTTTGAAAAAGGAAGGTTCAGCGTAAACTGCTTTTTGTGTAATAAATAAGCAAGCGCAATCAGCATCGTAACACCCTGTCCGATTACCGTAGCCCATGCCGCGCCTGAAACACCCTGTTCCAATACCCATACAAACAGGTAATCCAAAATGATATTGGTCACAAAGCCTGCAATCATAGAAACCATTGCATAAAAGGAACCGCCATGATTACGGATAAAAGGCACTAATCCCGTACCAATCACCTGCATGGAAGCCCCCAAAGCGATAACGGCAATATATTCCTCTCCCAATGCAAGCAGTTCGCCGTTTGCGCCTAATAAACCTAAAAGACTGCCATTCAAAAGGAAAACCAAAATTGTCAAAAGTACGCTTGAAATCATCAGCACCCACAAAGCGCCGGCTATAAATTCCCTTGCCTGTTTTTCCTTTTTCTCTGCCTTGTAAATGGAATAGTAAATTGCGCCGCCCATTCCAATCCCTGTACCGAGCGCCTGGATCACTGCAACAACTGGATAAGCGATATTAACGGCTGAAAGCCCCAAATCGCCTATGCTGTTCCCGATAAAGAAACCGTCTACAATCGTGTAAACGCCCGATAAGGCAAAAGACAGTACGGATGGGATCACGTACTGAAAGAACATCCTGATATCACGAGTTTGTTTCATTTCCTTTTTCACCTCCTGCCGACTTGTTGAAAAGTTTTGTAAAGTAAGCCATATTTTCGTTTAACTGCTGCATACGCTCGATGCCCAGTTCCTCTATTGCAGACAGCTCCACTTTCCGCAATTTGGTAACAATGGCATCTGCGTATTCTTTTCCTGCTTTTGTAAAACGGATCACTTTATTTCTTTTATCCTCCGGCAGAGGGTACAGTTCTACAAGCCCTCTGCGCTCGAAATCCTTAAAGACCATGTTGATTGTCTGCTTTGGTATGAGCCACCGCTGGCTGATTTTTTTCTGTGTGCAATTGTCCCCGCCATCGTGAATTGCACACAATACTAACAGACTGTTGACTGACAGCCCCTGTGCTTTCGCCCATTCTGCGTACACATTGTTATACTCCAGCCATACGTCATAGTATTTGTTTAGCTGTTCCATATAAATGATGTTGCTTATCATAGCTGACCTCCCCAAATATATTAGTACAGTTCCGTACTAATTACAGTATAGTCCATAACTGTACTAATTGTCAAGACAGGAATTTTATACAAAATTACAAAATCTGCTAAAAACAATATGGCAGTATTTCTTCAATACCGCCATATCCTTAAAAAAATTATTTTATCCTTGAAAAACGTTTATAATGATATTTGCACATGCTTCTTCACCCAATGCGCCGCTGTTCAGGCATAAATCGTAATTCTGCGGTATGCCCCACAGACGGTCTGTATAGTGTGAATAGTAAACTTTCCTTCGGGCGTCTTTATCTGCAATTCGCTTTTGAACAGGTTTTTCACTTTCACCGTAGCGTTCAAGAATACGTTTCGCCCGATCTTCCATATCCGAATAGATAAAGATATGCAGGCAGTCGCCTTTGTCCCGCAGGATATAATCGCCACACCGTCCAACAATCAGGCAGCTTTCCTTTTCCGCAAGGTTTTTGATAATTTCAGTTTGCGCAAAATAGATGGTATCGGCAGGGGAAGGTTCCATGCGCCCATGCAAAGAACGGTTCATAACAAGGTTAAATAAAAGGCTGTTCTTTGCAGTAGAATATTCTGCGGCTTCCTCGATAAATTCTTTTGAAAATCCGGTTTCCGCCGCGATTTTCTCCAATAGTTCCTGATCGTAAGATGGAATCCCCAGTGTTTTGGCAACCGCCTTTCCTATGCTGTGTCCTCCGCTGCCAAACTCCCGGCTGATTGTGATCACTCTTTTTTTCATACTGCTGTTCCTCCAATCTTCTCGTATGCTTCGTCATTTCTGTCCAGCTGCTCCATTTTCTTGATTTCCTTAAGGCAAAAAGCACCCGAAAGGACAAAGGCTAAGGCGTCCGCTGCAGGTCCTGCCATCAGAATACCTGTAAGCCCGAAGAAGCGGGATAAAATAAGCATGGCAGGGATATAGAAAATCACCTGCTTTGACAGGGAAGTAACCGCGGCTTTCATGGGCTGACCGATTGCCTGAAACAATACGCCGGCACACATCTGTAAGCCGTTCAAAAAGGTAAGCAGTAAATAAATGTGGAAACATTTCACGGCAAATTCCTCATACAGGCTGGATTCCGTACCGAATATCCGAATAAGCTGTAACGGGAAGCACTGGAAAATAATCCATGAAACAAATGTGATGATCGTAGCAGCTCCGGCACTCAGCAAAAATGTTTTTTTCACGCGGTCATATTTTTTTGCGCCGTAATTAAATCCGATAATCGGCTGGCTGCCGCTTGCAATACCAATGCCAATGGAAAATGCAAGCATACTCACTTTCATGCACAAGCCAAAGGTGGTGAGCGGAATATCCGCACCATAGGGCGAGAGCGCGCCGTACTTTGTCATCAGATTGTTTGATACAAATGCTACCACTGTCGAAGTCAGGTTATTTGCTCCGCTTGCAAATCCAAGGCTTGCAATTCTTCCCGCAGTCCGAATATCCAAAGTAAAAGACTGTCTGGAAAGCTTGATCGTTTTCATTCGGAACAGATAAGCGATATTAAACAAAAGCCCAAATAACTGGCTTATAATGGTGGCAATCGCGGCACCTTCAACACCCCAATGCAATACAAATATGAAAATCGGGTCAAGAATGATATTGAGGACTGCCCCGATCATCATCGAAAGCATGGCATAACGCGGGCTTCCGTCTGTCCGGATTGCGCTGTTAATGGTGTTTCCAACAATTTGAAAGGGAAACCCAATGACAATAATGCGTCCATAATCAAGCGCATAGGGCAGTATATTTTCCGTTGCCCCGAATATCAGACATAACGGCTTCAAAAAAACAAAGGCAAGCACCGTCCAGATCATGCCGAAAATACTCCCGAACAGAATCGAAGTCCCTAAACCTTTTGCGGCTTTTTCTCCCTCGCCTTTCCCCAGGCTGAGGCTGAAAAAGGCAGCAAGACCGTCGCCGAAAAGTGTAGCAATAGCAATCGTGATCGTTGCGATCGGGGCGATAATGTTTGTGGCTCCGTTCCCCAAAAATCCCACGCCCTGACCAATAAAGATCTGGTCTACCATGTTGTAAAGGGAATTGATAATCAGCGCTATGATACTGGGAACGGCATAGCTTGTAAGCAATTTTCCGATTTTTTCATAGCCAAGCGGATTGGCTGTCGTCTGTGTGTGATCCATTCATCGTGTCCTCCTTTAATTAGAATTCTAAGTATAAGGGTAAAAAATTAGTTTATGTAAATAACCCTATTATTTTTTGCGGGTGGTAATCTCATCAGAACCCCTCCTTTCCATTTAATTAGAATCCTAAATATATGGGTAAAAGAATACCTATTTCGTATTCTCCGTCATTTGCAGAATGACTTTTTCGAAGACCTTTAAATCATCTTCGGAGATCCCGACAAACATACTGCGCATATACTCATTGATGCGGCTTGTAATATCGTCCTTTATCGCAAGTGTCTGTTCCGTCAGGACAAGCTTTTTATAACGCCTGTCGCTATCTAAACTTTCACGGCGCAGATAGCCATTGCGCTCCAGATTGCTGATAAGGCTTGTGACGGATGAACCCTTAATCTCTAAGAATTCTTCTATGTCTTTTGGGAATATGTCCCTTGATTCTGATTCGACAATAATATAGTGCAGGATCAGTCCTTGAATACTGGTTATTGAGGTATCGGTAAAAAAACCGGAAAAGTATCTCAGCATTCTCCTGTTTAACTTGTCATATTTTTCCATCAGCTTTTTTTCGTCCATCATGGCACCGTCCTGTTTCTAGTTAGAATTCTAATTAAACGTATTTATATTACTACTAAGATATTCCGTTGTCAAGTGCGGTTGAGAAAAGTAAAATACTTAAAAATCATAGTAATTATAAAACTAAAATTATCCTGCGCACGACTGAAATAAATAC
>CAMWJQ010000307.1 GCA_947174615.1 uncultured Lachnospiraceae bacterium | reverse complement strand
TTCCCATAAAATGGGAGGTTTTTTTATATTAAATTTTTATGCGTCAAAGCTGTCACCATCTTCAAGGAATACGCGCAGATATTTTTCCTGATTCACGGAATAGGCAAAGGCTTTTCCTGTCTGGGATTTTGGCAGGACTTCACTCTGGTGTTTTTTTACCCACACAAAATAAGCGTCAACCAGGGGTTTCAGCTCCAGCTGTCTCCTGTGCTGCCGTTCGGCTGGTTTAAGACCTGACAGCTCATTGTCAAGTTTATAGATCGCCCCGATCTGCTTTAGAGCATCATAGGCAAGCGTACCTTTACGCTCTTCTTTATCCTTTAGGGCTTTGAGGGCATCTGCATATTTGCGCCTGGCATGTGCCCAGCAGCCTGCGATCGTCAGACCGGGGGTTTTTTCTTCCAGGGAGTGATATGCCTGATAACCGTCTGTAACGCATACTCCCTGAAAACCTTTCAGAAACTCTTCCGGATGGTCCTCCTTCCTGTCTTTCTGGTATTCATACAGGACGATGGCTTCCGTATAGGATTTCCCGGTGCGGTAGATCCACATAAAGCTCTTTGATCCGGCGGTTCTCCCGTCTTTTGAAACTTCGACAGGTGTCTCATCTGCCCGCAGTACATGATACTGGTACAGAAGCTTATGCAGATGATCATACAGGACGGCAAGATAGCGGTCAGCACACTGGATCGTCCAGTTCGCCATGTTCTGGCGGTTCAGGTTCACATCGTTACGTTTAAACTCCTGCTCCATGCGGTAGAGCGGAAGGGAGTTGACATATTTTCCATTGATGATCGCAGCCTCCAGGGAAGGAGTGACAATGCTGCCCCTCAGCAGATCCTTTGGACGCTGTGCCTTTACAATGGTTTCATTATCCATGCCGGCATAAACGGCTACATGGTGTTCTTTTACTTCAAAAGAAGCCGGATGGAATTCCAGCCTTTTATATACCTCATCTGGAAGACGCTTATACTTTCCATCCGGAAATGCTTCTTTCAGTTCTTCTTCTGACATTTCATGTTTTATGACCGTTACAGGCATTCCTTTTAAGTCGTCTTCCCGTTTCCCCTTCTGCTTCTTTTTCCTGCGGATGACAACTTCCTCAAATTCTGGTTCTTCCGCCTGCGTGCCCGGTTCACCGGCTGTGGCTTCCGGTTCGTTAAAAAACAGGCTCATCTGCCCGTCGATCACATTCATTTTTTCAGAGCGCCGTCCGAAACGCTGTCCGCGCAGAATGGCTATCTGTTCCAGGATAAGTTCCTGGTTTTCCGTCATCCTGCTGATATTTTCCTGCAGCGAGAGTATGATCCCGATGAGTTCATCCCTGCCGGCGTTATTCAGTTCATCTGCTGTATAGATAATCTTTTCCATACCAGAATTATAACAGAAACAGGATATTTCTGCTGAAAATTTTTCGGACGGCTTCGTCAGAATGACGACACACTATGCCTTCACAAAAGGCGCTTTCACGGATACCGGATTATATTTTCTGATCTCATGGTAAAAATGCGCAAAACTGTTTCTGAAAGCCGCACAGGACGTTTCTGTACAGCTTTCTTTACCGAAGAGACATGGGAATACGCCGCCTGAAACGGACAGGAAAATTTCTATGTTTTGCACAAAACCTGTCAGCATGTTCTTTTCGGCGTGACTTCATGAATCCTTCTTTTCTGCTCTACGGCAAGTCCCTGCATCAGCCATGTGAACTGTTCCGGTGTGATCTCACGGGCTTCTGATGCCGTTCTTGGCCACTGAAAGCATCCCGCTTCTAATCTTTTATAAACAAGCACGAATCCGTCGCCCTCCCACAAAAGCCCTTTGATGCGGTCTGTCCGCCTGCCGCAGAACAGAAAAAGGCAGCCTTTTTGAAACGGATCCAGTGAAAAATGATCCTGTACAACCCTGGCTAGACCGTCTATTCCAAAACGGAGATCTGTGTAGCCGTATGCCAGGTAGATCCGGCTGTATCGTTTTACATTACCAAGCATTGGTCAGTACCTCCATAACTCTGGCAATAAAACCTGCCGAGGCGGATTCGGTTACTTCTATAGCAATATTTCCTTTTCGGATAACCGCTGCGGCTTGCGCAAAGACCTGATCCTGACAGATGTCTGGTGGAAGTTCCACAAAAGGCGGTACCTGCGGCTTCTGTTCTGTATTCTCTACTGCCTTCCTGCGGAGTATTCTAAGCCAGTAATAATACCGTGACTCCTTGATATCCCTGTCATGACACCATTCCCTGACAGTCATACCGCTTTCCATGCGTTCCTTTATGAGCATGGCCCAGCGCTCTGCGGTTCCATCGTGTTTTAAATCTGACATTAACTGCACCTCACTTTCAAAACTGGTATGAGTTTTCAAAGCTATGTACATGGACTATGAAAAGTGATATGAGTTTTCACAGTTTCAATAGTAACTAATAATAGCCTTGAGAGGAATAAATTATTCTCAAGACCATTATATACAAATTTCTTCTATTGCGCACGGTACGTACTTTTTACCGTTTACGTTTGAAGTGTCTGCAATGTGCTCTGGAGGTCTCTCATGTTATTTAGCGCCTGAGTTATCGGATCAAGTGAGGATGACTGTGATTTAAGACTCTGTACACTTGCCTTTGCACTATTTTCAAGCTGATTATAAGCAAGTTTCAAATCATTTACTGTACCGATTCCGTTTTTGAAGTTATTGAATACAGATTCAAAACCAGAGAAATCTATATTTGTCTTAGAATATCGTGTCTTAAAATCATTCAGTTTTGTCTCATAGTCTGTAATGACCTTCTCCATTTTCTGTATTTGCTTTATTGCCGTGGAGTCATTTAATGATGCTCCAATATTTTTGAATACATAGAAAGGATCACCATTTGAGCCGATATTCTCTAATGCGTATCGTAGAGTTTCGACCTCTCCACTTGCGCGCTTTACATTTACTGCAAAAGATGAGAGCTGATTCGACTTATCGAATTTCTCTGACACAGAAATCAAAGCCTGTTCATCTTGCAATAACTCTTTGAAATACTGTGATGCTTGTCTTGCTGCATCATTTGTATTATCAAACATCATTACATTTGCACCAGATTTAATGAGAGATTCATTCGCCAAAAGCTGTTTCTGTATATCTGCGGTCTGTTTATATGCCTGCTGTTTTCTCTCTTCATTCTGAATAATTGTGTTAGTAGCAGAAACTGCATTTTGTTTTATTTCTTTCTCCTGTTCCCTCAACAAGCCTAGCTTATTTGATGCTTCCCCAAGTCTGTCCATGTACTCTAACAGCATCTTGGAAACATCATTTCCCTGCAAAGGCTGTAAACTGCTATCACTATGTAGTGCCTGCTTTGCTATTTTAAGATGTTCAACAATAGCATTAATTTGATCACCAAAAGAAATGAACTTCTCCAAATTAGGTGATGTATTACACAATTCGCTCCATACAGTATCTAAATCTACAGCATTTTTCTTTGTTGTAGTAAATAATGCGTTAAGACCATTGAGACCACGAAACTGATTATTCAGTTCACGAATACTCATACCTGTATTCTGGAAAAGTTCTGATTTACTATTGACAAAAATTTTTTTGCCTTCAAATTGTTTCAGTATGTCCAGTGATTCTTTGAATGGTGTCAAATCCTTAGTCTTACCAAACTGATTGAGCACACTATAAAGAGAATTTATCTTATTCGTAATGCTTTCCCATGAACTGTCTGAGCCTGTTTTCATGACTTCCTTTGATAGTGCATTGATTTCTTTTGTAAGCCCTCGTACCTGCTCCAAAACAGAACTATCAATATCCGCACGATTCAAATTAAAAGTTCTTGATAGTTCAGAAAATGAAAGCTTGTTACTATTGAATTGTTTTATTACATTATAAATACTGTTTCTAATGCCGCCCAAACTAGCCATCAGACCTTTATTAATGCTTGAACCTATCTGCTGTCCAGTCTTTTCAATATGTCCACTATTGAGGTTGATATTTGAAAAACTAATACTCTGATTGGTAGCTTTTTCAATCTGCCGCTTTAAATTGAATATCGTTTTTGGATCAATCTCAGCCTGTAGTTTTAACTTATCTATCTGATTCTGTAAACTTGTAATTGACTTGTTAATATTACCTTTTGAAATTTCTGAATTTAGTATTGCTTGTAGTTCAATTAAAAATTCGTTCAATAATATGTCTCCTTTTCTTTGTATATATTTTACAATTCACTATTCAATTTTTTCTTTACAAACTCCACACAACCATGTTAAACTATTGACCATACAATTATTCTGTTGATTTTGTACACTTTTATCAAAAAACACGATTTTTTGCATTTTTTCTTTAAAATATTCAGTTTTTTATGATTTTTTTGCTATTTTAGGGTTATTTTTGATTATATTTGATTTACAGATTACTATTGATTTGCTGAAAATTACAATTAGATATACTACACTACATAAGATACTATACTTGTTGACTGTTACATAGATTTTTGATTTAATTAATGATTGTCGAGATAATCATTCAATTTTATAAGCGACTCCTCCCATAATTCGCGTCTTGAATTTTTGAACTTAGATATTATATTTCTAGGTATGCCTACCTGTTCAGCAATATACTTTACTTTTAATCCTTTACATTTTTCAATTAGTTTTTCCCTTACACTGTCTTGTGTAATCTCCATGTGTCAATTCTCCTTTTCTATTTTAGTATCATATTATTATTTTGTATCAAATAAAAATATATATAAAAAAGACATAACACCAAATAAGAATATCTGTATATTATGTCTCTTTTCAATAGCGATATTTTTCTATTGTTTTTTTAAATGTTTTGTTTTATCAATCGGCACTATTTCCACATAGCCATTTTGTAAATCAATTGTTTTACAATTATTTCTTAAATCAATACTGTCACTAATGGATATAATGTCTTCAAAGCTTTTATGACACTTTGCTATACCTTTGTCCCTAGAAAGATTGTCTGCAACCTTTACTTTAAATGGCATTATATCACCTCCATCTTATCCTATTCTTTTAAAAAGGATGCCAGTTTTTTGATTGTTCTATTCCTATCACTATCTTTATATGCCCATTTTGAAACATTTATAACATTTTGGTTCTCAATATTTATCTTTTTCCCAGTTATTTTATAAGTGTTGCCATCTTTACATAATTCTATGACTTCTTGATGATTTCCTATAACGCTAATTCTTGTCCAAGATTCCATACTAGAATCTTTAAAATATTTCCAATCAAGATTACTATCAATTACTGAT
>CAMWJQ010000306.1 GCA_947174615.1 uncultured Lachnospiraceae bacterium | reverse complement strand
GAGCAAAACTGTTATCTCTCAAAAAGTATCGGTGCTGATAAAATGGTAATCCATCTATGGGATGGACGAACTTCCGACACAGCTATTGAAAACAATCTTGATCATTATGCCGTACTTGATCAAACCGCGCAAAACTATGACATTGACTTATGTGTCGAAAATGTGGTATGCACCACAGATAACCCTATCAAGCATTTTTGTGCGCTGAGACAGCGTTACCCAAAGATTCATTTTGTTTTTGACACCAAGATGGCTGCTTTTCACCACCAACTGGAACTATTGTATGATAAGGAATACGAATGGCTCTGGAAAAATGAGCACATCTGTCATTATCATCTCAATGATTATGCGGGAGGATACATGGATTGGAGACACCTTCAATCTCTTCCAGTCGGCAAAGGCGCGATTGACTTTGACGCTTTCTTTGCTTTTATGAAAAAAATCGGATATCAGCACACATATACCGTGGAGGCAGCTGCCGTCCAACCGGACAATACTGTAGACGTCAATCTGTTGAATGAACAATTTCAACGCATCCAAGATATTGGTCTCTCCACGGCATAGAGCTTTTACGACAATAAAAAATACATAATTTCCCCCGCACTGACAGGCGACATGCCATTGGCATCCACCCCCACATCATACCGCAATATCCCACTTTTTTGTTGTTGAGATTGTACTCCTTGTGGTTATGCTGATGCCCATGAAGCATGACTGCCCCTTTTCCAAAGCCATTCTAAAATAGGATAGTGAAACAGTACCAAAACTGCAGATGCCGCCTCCGCGCCTTTTATACTGGCGGTCGAAAAGACTGACCGCTCAGTATTGAAATGGACGCTTTGTTTTTCGTGACCTCATCATATCATAGTCAGAATGACTCTTCAAGAAATCTGTTGCACATATACCAATTTTCGTCCCTCATTCCTGAAACATATTCTCACGAAATGCACAGCCAATACGCATTCCTCTGTCAGCCTCTGCTACTTTTTTAAATCAATCGTGACGGCACGATCTTCGAGTATTACCTCTGAATCCGGTATCATAGATCCATCCGCGTCCCATTGTACACGCACAGGAATCAATTTCATGGTCGTGGATGAGGAATCAAACCCGACGATTTCCAAATCCTGCGTAAACGTGGTGCATTTCCTATCCTCGTCATACGCCGGCACAGAACTGCCGCATGAGCGCAGCCATTCGGCATCCGTAAGCCTTTTTCCGGATGCATCCTCCAAAATATATCCTCCCCACTGTAAAATCTGTACCATATCCTCCTCGTATACTTCCCATTCCAGATGCAGGTTGACAACAGAGGGACTGACTGTCACTGTATAAGAAACAATTTTCCCGAAATCCAAATCAGATACTGTTCCATCATTCTGCAAAGCACTGACAAATTTGTCGGATTCTACGGTAAAGGTATAGTCAGATTTTTCGTCGGAGGCAGTATACACACCTACTTTTACATGAAGGAAATCAATGTCTGCTCTCTGAAGCTCCTGATTTACCACCGAAACCTTGCACTCATACACACCGCTGCCTTCCTCTGTCTCTGCCACATATTCAAGACGGCTGTCAATCTCATTGATATATACATGATCGCTCAAGTCGAAATAATCATTTTCGGTGGCTACCCAGAAGATCAATGTGGACCCATCATAATAAGCATCTGTCACATGAAATGAAAATTTCTCCTGCTCGACGCCGCTTACTGTCTCCGGTTCCATGCTGATTTTTTCGTCTGTCTCCCCGCTGTGGACAATCAACTGCTCTGCTGTCCCGGCATTGATCCCCAATCCGTTCAGCCAGTTTTGAAACACTGGCAAATTGGCAGCAGCTACAGTACTTCCCGCCAGTATCAGACAGGCTGCAATCGGCAGCAGCGCCTTATAAAATTTCAATTTTCTTTTTTGAACCATATGCTTACTCCTATTCATCTGTGCGCAAACCTCCTGTGACACAATTTGTTGAAACCTCTCAGGTGTTTTGGGATAACTCCTGTTTAACTCGGCTGCAAAATCATCATAGTCCATTCTCATAATTTCCCTCCTCCTCAAACCCCCTGCTCTCCATAATGCAGCGGAGCGTTCTGCGCGCGCGGCTCAGACGGCTTTTGACAGTTCCAGCCGGAATATGCATGAGATCCGCAATCTCCTCGATTGAATATCCTTCCAGATAATGAAGTACGATTGTCAGGCGAAACTCCTTTTTTAATGTGTTCAATGCATCATACAAATCAGTATAGTCTGAACTAACATACGCCTCCTCCTTTGGGTCTGACAGCATGGCAGCCGTCTTTTCCCGCTTTTTTAACAAACTGTAGCACTCATGAATCAAAATTCTTGTCAGCCAAGTCTTAGCATACGCCTCCTGCCGCAAAGTACTTAATTTGCCAAATCCTGTGGCGATTGCCTCCTGTACAGCATCCTCACAATCCGCATCATTTTTTAATATACTTTTTGATATACGGTAAAGGCTGTCTGTAGAAGAAAGCACTACATTGGCAAATGCTTCTTTGTCCATTATGTCCTCTCCTTTCCTCTTTGGATTTTATCTATTAGAGAAATAACGACATAAAAAGGTTCCCTTTTTACCAGCGATATCATAAAAACTGCTGCCGAACACTATGACTTGTGCCCGCAGCAGAGAAAAAGATTTGCAATTTCAGAACAGATGAGACGCGTGACGGCTGTATTCAAGTCTGCACACTGCCATCAGAGATGGGAAGAGATAAGCTGCATCAGCAGCTCACTTCCTGTCACCATTTTATCTCTCGCAATGACAAGCAGCCTGTATTTCAAAAAGGGATTGAGATGCTGCATTGCCGTCTCAACATTCGCGATATCAAAGTTTCGCTCTTCCAATTCAGCAAATGTACAGTCTACAAAGACAAGAATACAGCGGCATCTGGCATGATACAGCTTCAGATATGCACAAAGATCTTCGAAATTCCGGAATTTATCCACAATTTCCTCAGTGATATCCACTGTATCACAGCGCGTCTTATCCCTTTTTTCTGTATCGGTAATTTCCTTGCAATCCCTGGCAGCTTCCTCTTCAAATGCCCTTCCCATCAAGATAAATGACATTGGTGTCACTTTTGAGGTAATCGTGTCGCTATACCAGTACACCATATTGCTGCGCATATTTTGAAACATTTTGTCATGCGCCTTGAGCGAAGCCACGGCATCTTTCACCGAACTGTGCATTGCATTCCTATTACCTGACATCTGTGTCACAAATGCAATCTCCGGCTGACGCCCGTTCGCGGGCGCATTGGAGGGCGCGTGAAATATTCTGTCCACCCGCTTATTTAATTCTACCCGCTGCAGCTGTGTCAATGCCATGGTTATTCCTCCTCGTAAACAGATGGAATCTGATTTCGCTTACAATATTTTTCCGCATAGCTTTTCGGCTTTACCACTGCCGTCACAGCATCAGACTCATGAAAAACTGTCTGCGGTGTTTGCCCTGACCGTGTATAATTTTTGATTTTATGCAGGGAGGAAGGAAGCTCGACCGATTTCAATTCAGCGCATTTCGAGAAGGCTAGGGGTCCAATTTCAGCAACGCCTTCCAAAATCTTTACCGTCTTTAATGCACAGCAATAAAATGCCTTTCTGCAGACAATCTCAACGGTTTTGGGAATCGTCACACTCTCCAGGGATCGACAGCTAAAAAATGTATACTCCTCGATTCTTGTAATGCCCTCAGGCAGTTCAATCGAAGCTAAGCTCGCACAGCCTGAAAACGCATTTGCTCCAATCGCAGTCACACCATCAGGTATATTGACTTCCTTCAATAACGTACAGTCCTGAAATGCGCCTTCCCCGATTGCCTGAATCGTTTCAGGCAGCATGATTCGCGTAATATTCTCACGCACATCAATCTGTTCATCTGTTAATCTTTTAGCATACGTCGAAAACGCCCTGAAACCAATTTCAGTCACAATACTGTTTCCGATTTTTTCAGGAACTTCAATCTCTGTGCTTTTTCCCTTATAGCGTGTAATCACGATTGCGCCGTCCTCACGCTTCTCATATCCCCAGATTTTCTTTAATTCCGTGACGGAATTAGGGTTCGCATTCAGCTCACGCATCATTTTCTGCTCTTCTTTTTTGCGTTCTGCTGCAAAGTCGGCAGTGCGGTTTTTGAAATCCAAAAGCCATGCAGAACATTCTGTACTGCCGCACTCCGCAGCATACTTTATCATTTCGTCGCGCTTTCTTGGCATGTCAAGCCATCCGGCTTTTGAACAGATCTCAAGACATGCCACATTGTTTCGATCAACTGCGACTTTCATAAGCTTTGACTTATTCATTTTCTTCTGATTAAAGTGATCGAGGATAAACTGAAAAAATTCAGGATTGTACATCTTTTTATAACTTATCACATACATCAAATCTGTAAAATGAAGTGGCTTTCCACCTATTTCTTTCGAAATACTGTCAACAATCTGCATGTATTCTTTATTTCCCAAGGTTTCTAACATACTGCAAAACTCAAACCACTCATAGCTCCTGCCATTTTCCGTAATATTGTTGATACGCCGTTCTGAGAATTTTACGCCATAGTTCCTTAGAACATTTATGATTCGTTTGCTGTCGCTCATAATCGCATAGTAAAGCAGTTCTCCGACGTCAAGACAGACTTGTTCGCGGCATTGATACAGATACTCAACGACTTCGACACGCTGTTCAATAGGCAGTACATTCAGGCTTTTTCCTTCTTTTGTGACATGGTTCGTAAAACAGCTATCTCCATGCCTGATAAAAGATGCCCTGCGCAGTGTGCCGTTCATCTCCAAAGGAGACAGCCAATAATATACAGTGTAATAGCTCCCATCCAAATAAGGCATGTACGAAAAATTCGCACCATTCTCGACAAGCGCCTTGACACACGCCAGCCCGCGGAAACGGCAGGCAAGACCCAGCGCCCGCGCAGAACCCTCTACCTCTCCGAGCTGCTTATATAGGGTCGCAATCTCCTCCGGCGATTTGGTGAGTACCGCGTGCTCCAAAACCGCTCTTTTATCGTGCTGTGAAGTATTTTGGTAATCCATGATTTTCTTCCTCCTCTTTTGATATTGTAAAATGGGCTGTGACCATCAGTTTCCCATTTCTCGTTTTCTTGTTTTACAAAGGCTGTAACTGCACCGCTTTTTGTCTATTATATCAAATATATACATAAAACACTATACAGAACTATCACAAGTTACGATACTTTGTATAGAGCTGTCGGAAAATGATGCGATATACCCAATATATTGTTTGAACTATTTATTCGGA